>PCWU01000044.1:0-7353 GCA_002787455.1 Gallionellaceae bacterium CG11_big_fil_rev_8_21_14_0_20_60_62
TTGATCTTGCGTGCGTTCTTCATCTCATCGATCCGTTATGTTTTGGCATGAACGGTTGACACTGTAAATCATCTTGACAGCGCTGAACAGCCAGTGCTCTAATCATTCCAGTAGTTATTAGATTGTTAAACATAAAGGAGACGCCATGAAAACCCTGTTTATCCTTAACGACGCACCATACGGCAGCGAGCGCACCTATAACGGGCTGCGTTTGGCCGGCTCTCTTTCCAAGGAAAATGGGAATGAGGTACGCATCTTCCTGATCGGCGATGGCGCCTCGGCCGCGCACAAGGGACAGAAGGTGCCACAAGGTTTTTACAACATCGAGGTGATGATCGGAAACGTGGTCAGGCATGGCGGCGAGATCGGTGTTTGCGGCACCTGCATGGAAGCGCGCGGCATGACCGATGACGAGCTTACCGGCGGCGCGCACCACGGCACACTGGCGGAATTGACCGAGTGGACGATGTGGGCGGACAAGGTTCTGGTGTTTTAACTCTGGGGCACATGACGGCATCCGCGCCAATCTCGACCAGTTCCTGCACCAACTGCTGCAAGTCATGCTGGTGGGTTTCACCATCGGCATGATGCGCACGGTGGTGCCCGCACTGTCTGAATCCGAATTCGGCGTGCCAAAGAACTCCTTCATGCTGCTCACCGCTTTTGTGGTGGCCTTCGGTCTGGTCAAAGGCGCGCTCAATTTCGTGACTGGACGCTTGTCCGAACACATCGGGCGCAAGCGGATGTTGCTGCTAGGCTGGGCTGTCGCACTCACTGCCCATTCCCTTGCTGGTTTACTTTGCGCCGTGGTGGAGCTGGATCGTCGCGGCCACAGTGCTGCTCGGCATCAACCAGGGGCTGACCTGGTCGATGACGCAGACCTCCAAGCTGGACATCACCCGCGCCGACCAACGCGGGCTGACCATCGGCCTCAATGAGTTCTCCGGCTATGTCGGACTGGCGCTGGCGGGCATCATCACCGCTTATCTGGCGACCATGCCGGGGCCGCGCAGCGGACTGTTGTTGTTCGGCATGACCACCATCCTGCTGGCCATGCTGCTAACTTTGTTGTGGGTGAAGGACACGCTTCCTTGGGCGAAAAGCGAGGCGGCAAAACATATAGCGGGCATCAGCAGCGGACCGTTGGCGCGCTTCCCGACCAACATCGGCGCGCAACCGACGACGTGGGAAGTGTTCACGCTGGTGTCGTGGCGTGACAAACGCCTCGCCGCCATCAGCCAGGCCGGGCTGGTGGAAAAATTCGTCGATGCACTGGTGTGGGTGTTCTATCCGGTGTTCCTCTACCAGCGCGGCATCAGCCTGCCCGACATCGGCTGGATCGTCGGCGTGTATGGTTTCGTCTGGGGCGGTTCGCAGTTCTTCACCGGCAAATTGTCCGACCACATCGGTCGTTACATTCCAAACGTGCTTGGTATGTGGATCTGCGGAGCGGGCGTGGCACTGATGCTGCTCGGCGAAGGTATGGCCTGGTGGTCGCTGTCCGCCGCCGTCTCCGGCTTCGGCATGGCGCTGCTGTACCCCAACCTTTCCGCAGCGGTAGCCGACATCTCCCATCCCAACTGGCGCGGCTCGGTGGAAGCGGCGTTCTGGTTCGTGGTGGTGTCGATGTTTCTGTCGGGTGGAATACTCTGGGTGTTCGGCGAGGAGACGCATCCGCGCCCGGATACGGCAACGGCTGCGGCTTAATCCGGACGGACAATCCTCATTACCGCAAGGTTGAGGAGCAAGGGAACATCGCTCCGCGTAGCGCGCCCCTGCGCCGTATACCTATTTCAAAAGCGGGTGATCTGCAGGCAGTTGCTTCGAATACCAGATCGCCAGTTTGTGGCGCATGGTCTTTTCGGCGACTTGATCTTCGGGCAAGGGCACGATGACCTTGTCGTGAATCAGCAAGCGGTAGATGTATAACAGTTTCTCGCTCGCCGAATCTTTAGGTTCAAACACCACGACTCCGCGCCCCTCGGCATATTTGACCCCGGCCAGGAACGCCTCCTTGAACAAGGCGGCCTCATTTTTCAGTTTATGCATGACACCTCCCGAAAAACTCCATCAACAAACACTCATCAATACCGGTGTATCTCTATCGTCGTATGCACGATCTCTTCGTGCTGGCGCAGTTGTTCGCGCACCTCATCCGGCGCCAGCGTCTCGTTGCGCGTCACGAGGCTGATCGCGCAGGAATAGGCCGCCGCGCCGACACGCCAGACATGCAGGTCGACGATCTTCGTCTCATCCGGATGTCCGGGCACCTCGATGACTTCGCGTATCTCGTCGACGATGGGATGATCCATCTCGCGGTCGAGCAACACCTTGCCGGTATCGAGCAGCAAGCCTTTTGCCCAGCTCGCCACCAGTATCGCGCCGACGATACCCATCACCGAGTCCAGCCAGGACCAGCCGTAGAACAGGCCACCCGCCAGCGCGATGATGGCCAGCACCGAAGTCGCCGCATCGGCGATGACATGCAGATAAGCCGACTTTAGGTTCAGATCGTGATGATGATGATCATGCGCGCCATGTTCGTGATGGTGATGCCCGCCCCGGGCTTTGTTGAGGATCACGGCACAGACGACATTAACCAGCAACCCGATCACGGCAACAAAGATCGCTTCGCGGAAGTGGATGATCTGCGGCGAAAACAGTCGCTCCACCGAACCGGTGATCATCATCGCGGCGACACCGAGCAAAAAGATGGCGCTGGCAAACCCGCCCAGGATCTCGATCTTCCAAGTGCCGAAGGCGAAGCGCGGATCCTGTGCATAGCGCCGCGCCGCGCCGTAGGCAAAGGCGCTCATCCCGATGGCGAAGGCATGCGAACTCATATGCCAGCCGTCGGCCAGCAGCGCCATCGAGTTGAACCACCACCCGGAAGCAATCTCCACCACCATCATGGTGGCGGTGATCCACATCACGGCGCGCGTGCCGCGTTCGGCAGCGGGATTGCCGGTGTTGAATAAGTGGTGGTGAGACCAGCGTGGATCGTTAGGCAGAGACAAGGTGTTTGGAACTTGAATTGGAACTTGAATTGGAACTTGAGTTGGAACCGGGATTGAGATAGGGAAGTTTCACTTCAACCACGCCTGCACTCTATCGCAAGACAGTACAATGCACAATCACCTCCGCACCTGATCCTGATGGGGTTGCCGGGTCGGGACTACCTATTCCGACAGTGATACAATTTCCTCATCCAGGAGTGCCGTTCCGCCGAGCCAAACCAATTTTTTCCGGGGTATTGATGGAACCGTTTTCTGGTTTTACCCACCGTCCGCACGGACTATTCAACCCATTGCTTACAAGGCACCAATGATGGCCAACCCCACCCAAAACGGCGGCGCACCGCTGTGCATCACCCCGGTTGCCGAGAAGTCGGAGCTGGACCAGTTTATCCGCGTTCAAAACCTGATTCTCGGCTCCGACCCGGCCTGGATTCCCCCACTATTGGTCGAGCGGCGCATGCATCTTTCAGCCAAGAACAACCCGTATTTCCAGCACGCGCGCTGGCAGGCATGGATTGCCTGGCGCGGCGACCGGCCGGTGGGGCGGATCAGCGCGCAGATCGACACGCTGCATCTGGAACGTTACGGCGATGCGACCGGCTTTTTCGGGATGCTGGATGCGGAGGACAGCGCAGAAACCTTTGCCGCGTTGATTAGCACCGCCGAACAATGGCTGCGCAAGCAGGGCATGCGCCGGGTGCGCGGGCCGTTCAGCCTTTCGATCAACGAGGAGACGGGGTTGTTAATCGACGGATTTGATACCCCGCCGGTGTTCATGATGGGGCATGCCCGGCCCTATTATGCCGAGCGTATCGAGCAGTGCGGCTACGCCAAGGCACAAGACATGCTGGCCTACATGATCGCGCCGGATTTCGAGGCTCCCCGGATCATGCAGCGGCTGGTCGCCGCATCCGCGCAGCGGGTGCGGGTGCGCCCGCTCGACCGCCGGCACTTCGATGCGGAAATCGCCCTGCTGCGCGACATCTTCAACGACGCCTGGGCGGAAAACTGGGGTTTCGTGCCGTTCACCGAAGCCGAGTTTCACGAGCTCGGCCAGACCCTGCGCTTTCTTCTCCCGGAGAACTTGATCCAGATTGCCGAAGTGGACGGCGAAGCGGCAGCCTTCGTCGTCGGTCTGCCGAATATCAATGAAGCGATCCGCGATCTCGGCGGCCAGTTGTTTCCGTTTGGTTGGCTCAAGATGCTGTGGCGTCTCAAGGTGCGTTTCCCTGGCTCCGCCCGGGTGCCGCTGTTGGGCGTACGGCAAAAATTCCAGCATACCCGGCTCGGCCCCGGTCTGGCCTTTCAGGTCATCAACGCGGTGCGCAAGGAGTTGCAGCGCCATGGCGCGCGCCAGATCGAGCTATCCTGGATACTGGAAGATAACGCCGGGATGCGCAACATCATCGAGTCGATCGGTGGCCGCGCCTACAAGCGCTACCGCGTGTACGAGCGGCAACTTGACGCGCGCTGAAGCCGCCAAGCGCGCATTGGCGACGACCCTCGGCAGGATACGGCGCCGGAGGCGGATATGTTATATTTGCCCCCGTCCGCCAGCCTTGCAAAAGGCGATGCGCAAGCCAAACTTCAGTTCCAGCACAACACCACTAATTCCATGACATCACACGCCGATCCGACTTCCCCGCCGCCGCACACAATTGCCGCAGACTCATCGCGCCGGAAGTGGAAACGCCGGATTGCCGCCCTCGCGATCCTGCTGCTGGCGGCGGGCGCCATTTGGTTCGCCACGTCCGGTAAGTCTGCGGTGACCGATCAACGCGCTGACGGCCAGCACAGCGCCGTGCCAGTGGCTGCTACAGCGGTGCGCCTGGGCAATTTCGATATCCATCTTTTTGCCCTCGGCACCGTTACCCCGCTAAACACGGCCACCGTGCGTGCGCGCGTGGACGGCCCGCTCACCCGTATTGCGTTCAAGGAAGGACAATTCGTCAAAGCGGGCGATTTGTTGGCCGAAATCGACCCGTATCCGTTCCAGGTGCAAGTCAGCCAGGCGGCCGGACAACTGGCGCGCGAACAGGCTTTGCTTGAAAACGCGCAAGCCGATCTTGAGCGCTATCGCAACCTGCTTGAACTGGATTCGATTTCTCCCCAGATGGCGGATAAACAGGCATCACAAGTGCGCCAGTACCAAGCCACGGTGCAAGCCGCGCAAGGCCGTTTCGACGATGCCAATCTGCAGCTTGCCAACACCCGCATCCTCGCGCCGATCAGCGGGCAGGTGGGGCTGCGCCAGGCGGACACGGGCAATCTGGTGCGGGCTTCCGATGCCAACGGCATCGTGGTCATCACCCAGTTGCAGCCGGTCGGAGTGGTGTTTTCGATTGCGGAAGATGACCTGCCGCGCGTGATCAAACGCTTGCGCAGCGGCCGCCGCATTCCGGTTGAGGCTTACGACCGCGCGCAAAAAGAAAAACTCGGCAAGGGCCGGTTGCTGGCGATGGACAACCGGATTGACAGCGCGACCGGCACCCTCAAGCTCAAGGCCGAGTTCCCCAACACCGACGGCGCACTCTTCGCCAATCAATTCGTCAATGTAAAGATGCTGATCGAGACCCGCGCCAAAGCCATCCTGGCACCCACCGCCGCGCTTCAGCGCGGTGCGGCCGGCACTTTCGTGTATGTCGTCAAGGATGACGGAACCGTGGATGTGACACCGGTCAAAACCGGCCCGGCGCAGGGCGACATCACGGTCATCGAAGAAGGACTCTCCGCCGGTGCCGTGGTAGTGACCGATGGCGCGGACAGACTGCGCGAAGGCGTCAAGGTCGAGATCGTCGCGCGCGAGCCGCACACCAGCGGCGGCATCTGAAGGCCGGCCACCGCCCCGCCCGGCCATGAATATTTCGCGTCTCTTCATCCTTCGTCCGGTGGCCACCTCGCTGCTGATGGCGGCGATCCTGCTGGTCGGGCTGTTTGCCTACCGCGTCCTGCCGCTGTCGGCGCTGCCCAAGTTTGATTATCCGACGATCCAGGTCGTGACGCTTTATCCGGGCGCCAGCCCGGAAGTGGTGACCTCGACCATCACCGCGCCGCTGGAACGCCAGTTTGGCCGCATGCCCGGCCTCAACCAGATGGCTTCGACCAGCTCCGGCGGGGCCTCGATCATCACCCTGCAATTCAGCCTCGACCTGCCGCTGGATGTGGCCGAGCAGGACGTGCAGGCGGCGATCAATGCGGCGACCAATCTGCTCCCGCCGGACCTGCCGCAACTGCCGATCTATAACAAGGTCAACCCCGCCGATCCGCCCATCGTCACCCTCGCGCTAAGCTCGAAAACGCTGCCGCTGTCGCAAGTCAGGCAATTGGCGGAAAGCCGTCTGGCCGCCAAGCTGGCACAGCTTTCGGGGGTCGGACTGGTCAGCATCAGCGGCGGGCAGCGGCCGGCCATCCGCATCCAGGCCAATCCGAACATCCTCGCCGCCTACAAACTTTCCCTTGACGACTTGCGCACGGCCATCGCCAACGCCAACTCGAACCAGGCCAAGGGCGGTTTCGACGGTCCGATGCGCGCTTCCACGCTCAACGCCAACGACCAACTCAAGTCGGCCCGCGAATTCGAAAGCCTGATCGTCGCCTATCGCAACGGCGCGCCGGTGCGCCTGGCGGAAGTGGCCAAGGTCGTCGATGGCATCGAAGATGCGCGTCTCGCGGCGTGGGCCAACGAATCGGCGGCGCTGATCATCAACATCCAGCGCCAACCCGACGCCAACGTGATCGAAGTGGTGGACCGCATCAAGCGCCTGCTGCCCGAACTGGAAGACGCGCTCCCTCCCGCCATTGAGGTCAGCCTGCTCACCGACCGCACCGAAACCATCCGCGCCTCGGTGCACGATGTGCAGATCGAATTGCTGTTCGCGGTGGCGCTGGTGGTGATGGTGATCTTCCTGTTCCTGCGCAACGTTTCCGCTACCGTGATTCCCGCCGTGGCGGTGCCGCTGTCGCTGATCGGCACGTTTGCGGTGATGTATCTGGCCGGTTTCTCGGTCAACAACCTCACCCTGATGGCGCTGATCATCGCCACCGGCTTCGTGGTGGACGATGCCATCGTGATGATCGAAAACATCATGCGCCACATCGAGGCGGGCGAGCCGCCGCTGGAAGCCGCGCTCAAGGGTTCGCGCCAGATCGGCTTCACCATCATTTCGCTGACCCTCTCGCTGATTGCGGTCCTGATTCCGCTGCTGTTCATGGGCGACATCGTCGGCCGCCTGTTCAGCGAATTTGCGATCACCCTGTCAATCGCCATCCTGATCTCCGGCGTCGTCTCGCTGACCCTGACCCCGATGATGTGCGCGCGCCTGCTGCGGCATATTCC
>PCWU01000044.1:7367-13632 GCA_002787455.1 Gallionellaceae bacterium CG11_big_fil_rev_8_21_14_0_20_60_62
CCTGATCGTCGCGCTCTCCACCCTGGCGCTCACCACGCTGCTGTACATTTTCATCCCCAAGGGCTTCTTCCCGCTGCAGGACACCGGCGCGATCCAGGGGATTTCGCAAGCCCCTTCGAGCCTCTCTTTCAGCGCCATGGCCGAGCGCCAGCAAGCGCTGGGCCGCGTCATCCTGCGCGACCCTGCGGTGCAAAGCCTGTCCTCTTTCATCGGGGTGGACAGCAGCAATCCGACCCTCAACAGCGGCCGTTTCCTGATCAATCTGAAACCGCGCGCGCAGCGCGATGCCGATGCGGGCGAAGTGATCCGGCGGCTACAAGTCGCACTGGCCGAAGTGAGGGGAATCGAACTGTATATGCAGCCGGTGCAGGACCTCACCATCGAGGACCAGGTCAGCCGCTCGCAGTACCAGATTTCGGTCGAGGATACCGACGCGGAAGTGCTGCGCGCCTGGATGCCGCGCGTGGTGGAAAAATTACGCGCGGACCCGCGCCTGGCCGATGTCGCCAGCGACCAGCAGGAAGGCGGCCTGCAGGCGCATGTGGAGATCGACCGCGCCCTCGCCGGCCGCCTCGGGGTCACCGCGCTGGCGGTGGATAACGCGCTGTACAGCGCATTCGGCCAGCGCCGGGTGGCCACGCTTTTCACCCCGACCTATCAGCAAAGTGTCGTGCTCGAAGTCGCGCCGGAATTCCGCGCCGGCACGGCGGCACTGGATACGCTGATGATCAGCGCGGCAAAGACGAACGGCAGTGCCGGACTGGCGGCACAAGTTCCCCTGTCGTCGATTGCGCGGGTGGAACAGCGCGGCGCGCCGCTGGCGATTACCCGCATCGACCAGTTTCCCGCCGCCACTATCTCCTTTAATCTCGCGCCCGGCGTGGCCCTCGACGAGGCGATCGACGCGATCGAATCCGCGCAGCACGAACTCGGCTTGCCGGCCAGCACCCGGATCAAATTCAAAGGCTCGGTGCTGGCCTTCCGCGCTTCGCTGACCAACCAGTTGTGGCTGATCCTGGCCTCCATCGTCACCGTCTATATTCTGCTCGGCGTGCTGTACGAAAGTTACATTCATCCGGTCACCATTCTTTCGACCCTGCCCTCGGCCGGCATCGGCGCCCTGCTCGCGCTGATGTTGTCCGGCAATGAGCTGAACGTCATTTCGATCATCGGCATCATCCTGCTGATCGGCATCGTGATGAAGAACGCCATCATGATGATCGACTTCGCCCTCGACGCGCAGCGCGAGCAGGGGATGACCGCGCGCGCCGCGATTTTTCAGGCCTGTCTGCTGCGCTTCCGGCCGATCCTGATGACCACCATGGCGGCGCTGCTGGCCGCCCTGCCGCTGATGCTCGGTTCCGGCGTCGGCTCGGAACTGCGCCACCCGCTGGGAATCGCCCTGGTCGGCGGGCTGATCGTCAGCCAGATGCTGACCCTGTTCACCACCCCGGTGATCTATCTCGCCTTTGACCGTCTGCTGCAATCGGTGCAGGCAAAATCCGGCGCGCAACCGGCGGCAGAGGCCGCCGACGAAGTGGCATGAGGGGGCCGCATGAACGTTAGCGCGCCCTTCATCCACCGTCCGGTCGCCACCACCCTTCTCACCCTCGGTCTGGTGTTGCTCGGCGCGACCGCGCTGCTGCAGTTGCCGGTTGCGCCGCTGCCGAGGGTGGACATCCCGACCATCAAGGTATCGGCCTCCCTCCCCGGCGCCAGCCCGGAAACCATCGCGGCGGCGGTCACCATGCCGCTCGAACGCTCGCTCTCGCGCATCGCCGGGGTTACCGAGATGACGTCGAGCAGTGCGCTGGGCGGGGCGCGCATCGTGCTGCAGTTCGACCTCGACCGCGACATCAACGGCGCGGCGCGCGACGTGCAGGCGGCGCTGAATGCCGCGCGGAGTCTGCTCCCGTCCGGCATGCCGGCCAGCCCGAACTACTGGAAGGTGAATCCGGCGGATGCGCCGATCATGATCCTCAGCCTGACCTCGGACACCCTGACCCAGGGCCAGTTATATGACGCCGCCTCCACCGTCGTCTCACAAAAACTGGCTCACCTCAAGGGCGTGGGCGAAATCGAGATCGGCGGCAGTTCGCTGCCGGCGGTGCGCGCCGATCTCAATCCGCAGGCGCTGCACCAGTACGGCATCGGCTTCGATGACGTGCGCGCGGCAATCAGCGCGGCCAATTCGAATCTGCCCTTGGGCGCGCTGGAAGACAGCCGGCAGCACTGGCAAATTTCCGCCAACAGCCAGGCGCGCAGCGCCACCGAATACCTGCCGGTGCTGGTCAAGTACAGCCGCATCGGCAGCGGAGTGCGGCTGGCCGACGTGGCCGGGGTCAGCGATTCGGTGCAGGATCTGCAGCGCGCGGGATTCGCCAATGGCAAACCCGCCGTGCTGGTCATCATCCGGCGCGAGGCCGGCGCCAACATCATCGCCACGGTCGAGCGCGTGGCCCGGCAACTGCCCGCGCTGCGCGCCGTGATTCCGGCCGCCGTCGACCTCAAGGTGGAAATGGAGCGCACCACCACCGTGCGCGCCTCGATGCGCGACGCCGGGGTCACCCTGATTCTGGCGGTGGTGCTGGTGACGCTGGTGGTGCTGTTTTTCCTGCGCAACGTGCGCGCCGCGCTAATTCCGATGGTCGCCGTGCCGGTGTCGCTGATCGGCACGTTCGCCGCCATGTATCTGCTCGATTACAGCCTCGATAATTTGTCGCTGATGGCGCTCACCATCGCGGTCGGCTTCGTGGTCGATGACGCCATTGTGGTGCTCGAAAATGTCTCGCGCCATATCGAGCACGGCGCCTCCCCGCATGAAGCGGCGCTGCGCGGGGCCAGGGAAGTCGGCTCGACGGTGGTGACCATGACCCTGGTGCTGATCGCCGTATTCATTCCGATGCTGCTGATGGGAGGCTATGTGGGGCTGTTCGTGCGCGAGTTCGCGGTCACCCTGACCGTGGCGATTCTGATCTCGCTCGCGGTCGCGCTGACCACCGCACCGATGCTCTGCGCGCAATGGCTCAAACCGGTCGCGGACAAGCCGCCAAGCGGACGCTTTTACCGCTGGAGCGAAGCCGGTTTTTCCACCCTGCTGCGCGGCTACGAGCGCAGCCTCGGCTGGGCGCTGCGGCATACCCGCTTGATGCTGCTGCTCCTGCTGGCGACCATCGGCCTCAACGTCTGGCTTTACATCGTCATCCCCAAGGGCTTCTTCCCGCGCCAGGACACCGGCCAGCTCTCCGGCCAGATCGTCGGCGACCAGAGCGCGTCCTTCCAGTTGATGGAAAAAAAACTGGCGGACTTCATCGCCATCATTCACGCCGATGAAGCGGTGGAAAACGTCGTCGGCTACACCGGCGGTGCGCAGCGCAATACCGCCACCCTGTTCGTCACCCTCAAGCCACTGGCCAAAAGAAAAGGCAGCGCCGACCGGATCGCCGAGCGTTTATCGGCCAAACTATCCAATCAGCCGGGCGCCACCCTCATCCTCAATCCGGTGCAAGACATCAAGGTCGGCGGGCGCCAGAGCCGCTCCTCCTACGAATACACCCTGCAGGCGGACGACCTCGATTTGTTGCGCCAGTGGGAACCGCGCATCCGCCAGGCGCTGGCCAAACTGCCGCAACTGCGCGATGTCGATATGGATGCGCAGGGCAAGGGGCTGCAAACCACGCTGACCATCGACCGCGACACCGCCGCGCGCCTCGGTATCAGCCCCAGACAGATCGATGCGGTGCTCAACAACGCCTTCACCCAGCGCCAGGTCTCGACCATTTACCAGCCGCTCAACCAGTATCGCGTGGTGATGGGCGTCGCGCCCGAGTACGCGCAATCCGCCGAAGTTCTGGGCCAGCTCCATATCGCCAACGGACAGGGAGACCAGGTGCCGTTGTCGATGCTCGCGCAAGTTGAACAAACCGAAGCCGCGCTCAACGTCAACCATCATTCGCTGCTCGCCGCCACCACGGTTTCGTTCAACCTTGCCAAAGGCGTATCGCTGTCGCAGGCAACCCGGGCGATCGAACGCGCCATGCAGGAGATCACCGTTCCCGCCACCATTCGTGGCAGCTTCCAGGGATCGGCGCGCGCCTTCCGCGAAGTGCTGGACAGCCAGCCCGTGCTCATCCTGGCCGCCTTTCTGACCCTGTACATCGTGCTCGGCATGCTCTACGAAAGCCTCATCCACCCGCTCACCATCCTCTCCACGCTGCCCTCCGCCGGGGTCGGCGCGCTGCTCGCCCTGATGCTGTTCCGCACCGACTTCAGCGTGATTGCCATGATCGGCATCTTCATGCTGATCGGCATCGTGATGAAGAACGCCATCATGATGATCGACTTTGCGCTGGCCGCCCGGCGCGAGCGCAACACCTCGCCGCACGAGGCCATCTTCCGCGCCTGCCTGCTGCGCTTCCGCCCCATCCTGATGACCACCATGGCCGCCCTGCTCGCCGCCATCCCGCTGGCGCTGGAAAGCGGCGACGGCGCCGAGATGCGCCAGCCGCTGGGCATCGCCATCGGCGGCGGACTGGTCATGAGCCAATTGCTGACCCTGTACACCACGCCGGTAGTTTATCTTTATCTCGACCGTTTCAGCGCCTGGACGCGCGGCTGGTGGCAACGACTGAGCCCCCGCCGCGCCCCGGTCTTCGTTTCCGCCACCGCCCCGACCCCATGATTACTCTCGACAAAACCCTGGCCGCGACGCTTGCCGCATGCGCCATTCTCAACACCGCCTGCACCCTGGGGCCGGACTATCAGCGGCCCGCCATCGACGTGCCTGCGGCTTACAAAGAAACCTCCGCCGCCGTCGCCCCCGAGGCGCGTGATGCCCTGCCCGCAGGCAACTGGTGGGCTCTCTACGGTGACGAACAGCTCGACCAACTGATCGGGCAGATCGAAACCCGCAATTATTCGCTGCAGGTGATCGAAGCGCGCGCGCGGCAGGCGCGCTCACTCGCTGAAATGGCCGAAGCCGCCCGCTACCCGACCCTGGTCGCCGGCGGCACCAACGATCTGGGCTTGGTCGCCAACTGGGAAATCGACCTGTGGGGACGCATCCGGCGCGACATCGAGGCCAGCGGCGCGGCCGCCCAGGCGAGCACGGCGGATCTCGCCGCGACCAAACTTTCCTTGCAGGCCCAGCTCGCGCAGAACTATTTCCTGTTGCGGGTGCGGGATACCGAGCTAAGCCTGTTGGAGGAAAGCATCGCCGCCCAGGAAAGATCATTGCAGATCGCGCAAAACCAGTACGCCGCAGGCGTGGTGGATCGTGCCGTTGTCGCCCAGGCACAAACCCAACGCGGCACCACGCAAGTACAAATGCACGACGCGCGCGCGGCACGGGCGCAACTGGAGCATGCCATTGCGGTGCTGGTTGGCAAAGCGCCGGCAGATTTTTCCATTGCCGTCGCACCGCTCAACGCACACGTGCCGGAAGTACCGTCCGAATTGCCCGCCGAGCTGCTCCAACGGCGACCCGACATCGCCGCCGCCGAGCGGCGGGTCGCCGCCGCCAGCGCCAAAATCGGCGTGGCCGAAGCCGAGTTCTACCCCTCGCTCGATCTGTTTGGCGGCGTCAGTATCCGCAAAGGCCTCCTCGGCGGCGCAAAAGTGGTGGCGCCGCTGTTCGTCGGCAATGCCGCACAAATCGGGCGCAGTAGAGCGGCAGCCGCCTATGAAGAGGCAGTCGCCAACTACCGGCAAACGGTGCTGGAAGGTTTCCGCGAAGTGGAAGACACCCTGGTCGCGTTGCAACATCTCGACCAGGCAGCGATGGCGCAAGACACGGCGGCGGCAGCAGCAAGCAAGACCGCAACCATCACCCAAAACCAATATCAGGCCGGTCTCGTCAGCCACCCCTCGGTGCTCAGCGCCCAAGCCGCCGCCGTTGCCAACCAGCGCGCCGCGCTAAACCTCCTGGGCCGCCGCCTGGTTAGCAGCGCAACCCTGATCAAAGCCCTGGGCGGCGGCTGGGAACCCGCCGCGACGACACGGAAAAAAGAATAAAAGAGCCGCCGCCTGCGCTTGCCTTCTCATCACTAACGGGCATGGCAAGTATGCAAACCCTGATGATGAAACTTGCCATGCCTGTTTCCCCCTATCCAACTTCCCCCCGCAAACGGGAGAAGGGGCAAACGAGAAAGGCGATTCTCACGCTAATGTAAGGGTTTGAACACCGGTCACGACAAGATGCCCAAGAATTATGTGTTTGGGCTTTTTTTATCGCGGTGACACACCGAGGGATATCCAAAAAAGAATA
>PCWU01000044.1:13642-16224 GCA_002787455.1 Gallionellaceae bacterium CG11_big_fil_rev_8_21_14_0_20_60_62
TGCAGGAAGCGCGCACCCTGGTGCGCGGGCTGATGACACCAAATCCGCGGATTTACTGGGTTGATTTTTTGTTTCACATCACCCTGGCCTGGGCCGCCTTTGCGGTAGCCTTGCACGCGCCGACATTTTCACTCTGGCAGCTCGCGGCCTATCTGACTTCCTCGCTCGCGTTTTATCGCGCGGTGATCTTCATCCACGAACTGGCGCATTTTAAAAAAGGCACATTCAGACTCTTCCGGCTGGTCTGGAACCTTATCTGCGGCATCCCCTTGCTGGTGCCCTCCTTCACCTATGACGGCGTGCACAACGACCACCACAAACGCGACGTGTACGGCACCGGCGAAGACGGCGAATACATTCCTTTCGCGTTGCGCAAACCGCTCGGCATGGTCGGCTACGTCCTGCTGTCGTTCATCCTGCCCCTGTTCTTCGTCATTCGATTTCTGTTGCTGACCCCGCTGTCATGGCTCATCCCGCCGCTGCGCGGGCTGGTGTGGGAACGCGCTTCCTCGCTCACGATCAACATGGCTTACCAACGTCCGGCCAATGCCGTTCGCAACGACACCCGCTGGGAGTGGCAGGAATTTGCCGCCTTCGCCTTCGCGGCCACGGTGGTCACCTGCGTCGCGCTCGGGGTGTTGAGCCACAAAGTCCTTTTATTGTGGTACACGATCACCACGCTGATGTTTTTTCTCAACTCGCTGCGCACACTGGCCGCCCATGCCTACCGCAACCCCGCAGACCACAAAATGACCGTTGCCGGCCAGTATCTCGACTCCATCAACGTCCCCGGCAATTTATTGATCACCGCGCTGTGGGCCCCCGTCGGCCTCCGTTACCACGCCACCCATCATCTGTTCCCCCAAATGCCTTATCACAATCTCGGCAAAGCCCACCGGATTCTGGTCAACGACTTGAGCGACAACGCGCTTTATCTGGAAACCGCGCGCACCGGCCTGTGGGACGCGTTGCGGCGGATATGGAGAGAGGCGAATGCAAACTGCGTATTCCCCCGATAACAATAAAGGAGACGCTGATTAAGTCGTCATTCCCGCCCTTCGACATGCTCAGGACAGGCCGACATTTGGTCGAGCGGGAATCCGGTTTATTGATTTGACTGGGCTCCCGCCTTCGCGGGAGCGACGAAATCAGACTTGTTCAGCGTTTCCTAAAATCAACAATAGCGAATCAAGAGGTGAGCGTGCGCGACAGTTGCGATACAGGCAACTCACTTAAACAAAAAAGGCCAGAGCATCAAATTAAACGGTTTGAATCGGGAAACCGGCTTAAAATCTGACCATATTAAAAAAACCTCCCCCGCAATGCCAAGTAATCCAAAAATCAGCGTAATCGTCGCCGTCTATAACGGCGAAAAAACCCTACAACAGTGCATAGACAGCGTTGCAAACCAGACCTATCCGAATAAAGAACTCATCTTCATTGATGGTGGCTCAACTGACGCCACGGTGCGGATACTGCAAGCCAGCCAAAGCAAAATAGCCGCTTGGATATCGGAACCCGATCAGGGCATTTGCGATGCGTGGAATAAAGGCGTCGTCAGGGCAAAGGGGGACTGGATTTGCTTCCTTGGTGCCGATGACTATTTGTGGGATGAGACGGTGCTGGCGCGCATAGCAGCAAAACTTGCCGAACTTCCACCAGACATCCGCATCGCTTATGGGCGTGTAATGATCACCTCGCAAAGCGGTCTGCCCCTTCGTTTGCGCGGAAGGCCATGGAACAACGTCAAGCGCCGGATCAGGCAGAAAATGGGCATCCCGCACCAAGGGGCCATGCACCGGCGCGACCTGTTCGACGACCACGGCATGTTCGATCTGTCGTTCCGGATAGTCGGCGACTACGACTTTTTGCTGCGCGAACTGCACAACAAGGATGCAGCATATCTGGATGACATCATCGTATCCGGCATGCGTGTCGGCGGCATCAGCAACAGCATCCACAACAGCAAACTCATGCTTGAAGAGTTCCGGCGTGCACAAAAAAAACAGGGCTATCGTTTTCCTGGTTTCTTCTGGATAAAAGCCAGGCTGCTAGCGCAGCTGCGCATTTTCCTTTGTGAGGTATTGGGCGAAACAAGGGCGCGCAAACTTTTTGACCAAATCGGGCGCATCTCCGGGAAACCGGCGTACTGGACTCGGTTCGACGACTAAGCTGCCTGTCCAAAAAATAAGGGAAGTCATGCCTCGCTATTCAAACTTTGCAAAGAACCTGCTGATCACTCTCCTGTCAACGCTGTTCGGATTGATAGTGTGTTTTGCAATCGTCGAAGTGATACCGCTATCGGGCAATGCGACAGTAAAGTTCGATGCAGGTAAAAATGCTGATGGCGTTGACTATCTGGACTTATGCGCGCACGGGCCATGCGCGCATCCCGGTGTTTTTCATCCCCATGAGAAAGTGGTGCGGCCGGGACAGGCGGATGAAACCATCTACGACGTCACCTACACCATCGACAGCGACCATAGCCGTCTGGCCGCCATAGGCTCAAAATCATCCAAGCCCGGCATTGCTGTAAATTTCTTCGGTGGATCATTTATGTTCGGCGAAGGGCTGAATGATGA
>PCWU01000050.1:0-7176 GCA_002787455.1 Gallionellaceae bacterium CG11_big_fil_rev_8_21_14_0_20_60_62
AGGAGGAGCTGGATCGCGTGCTGCCGGTGATCGAAGGCTTGCGCGGCTGCGAAGTGCCGCTCTCCATCGATACCTGGAAGCCGGGGGTCATGCGCGCCGCGCTCAAGGCGGGGGCCAGCCTGGTCAACGATGTGAACGCATTGCAGGCTAGGGGCGCGTTGCAGGCTGTGGCGGACAGTGATGCGGCGGTGTGTCTGATGCATAAACAGGGCACGCCGCAGACCATGCAGCAACAGCCGCGCTATGCCGATGTGGTGGCCGAAGTGTGCGGCTTCCTGCGCGCGCGCATTGCTGCCGCCGAAACGGCAGGCATCGCGCGCGCGCGCATCGTGATCGACCCCGGTTTTGGTTTTGGCAAGGCCTTGACGCATAATCTCGACCTGTTGCGCCATCTGGAGGCGCTGCGCGCGCTGGGCGTTCCCGTGTTGGCCGGCCTGTCGCGCAAGTCGATGCTGGGGGCGCTCACCGGCCGCGCCGTGGAGGATCGCGTGGCGGCCAGCGTCGTCGCCGCGTTGCTGGCGGTGCAGCGCGGCGTCGCGATCGTGCGGGTGCACGATGTGCGCGAGACGGTGGATGCCTTGAAGGTGTGGAATGCGGTAAATCTGTAATACATTTATCCGCAGATTACGCAGATTCGCACAGATTTTAATCTGCGTTAATCTGTGCAATCTGCGGAAACAGTTTTTGTTTCTTGGTTGGGACATGACATGAGCAGAAAGTATTTCGGCACGGACGGTGTGCGCGGCAAGGTGGGGGAGCATCCCATCACCCCGCAATTTGTGATGCATCTGGGCTATGCGGCCGGCAGGGTGTTGGCGAGCGCCGGCCATGCGCAGGGCGAGCGGCCGGGGGTGTTGATCGGCAAGGACACGCGCATCTCCGGCTACATGCTGGAGTCGGCGCTCGAAGCCGGCCTTATCGCGGCGGGTATCGATGTCTATCTGGCCGGACCGATCCCGACCCCGGCGGTGGCTTATCTGACACGGGCTTTGCGCTTGCAGGCCGGGGTGGTCATCTCCGCGTCGCACAATCCGTTCGAGGACAACGGCATCAAATTCTTTTCCGGTAACGGGACGAAACTGCCGGATGCCGTGGAGCTCGCCATTGAGGCAGCATTGGATGAGCCGATGCAGACCAACCCGTCCGCCAGTTTGGGCAAGGCCAAACGGATCGACGATGCGGTCGGCCGCTATATCGAATTCTGCAAGAGCAGTTTTCCCAACGAGATGAATCTGCGCGGTCTGAAGATCGTGGTGGACAGCGCGCACGGTGCGACTTATCACATCGCGCGCCACGTCTTTCATGAACTCGGTGCGGAGGTGGTGGCCATCGGCGCCGAGCCGGATGGGTTGAACATCAACGCCGGCTACGGCGCGACCCAGCCGCAAAACCTGCAAAAAGCCGTGGTCGAACACCAGGCCGATATCGGCATCGCGCTGGATGGCGATGGCGACCGTCTGATCATGGCGGATGCGGACGGCACGCTCTACGATGGCGACCAGTTGCTCTACATCATCGCGCGCCAGCGCCAGGCCGAAGGAACATTGAAAGGCGGCGTGGTGGGCACGCTGATGACCAATCTCGCTTTTGAACACGCCATGCAGCATCTGGGCATTCCCTTCGCGCGCGCCAAGGTGGGCGACCGTTATGTGATGGAACTGCTGCAACAGCACGGTTGGCAACTGGGCGGCGAGAATTCCGGCCACATCATCTGTTTGGACAAGCACAGCACCGGCGACGGCATTATTTCCGCCTTGCAAGTGCTGCATGCACTGCGCATGCAGCAGCAGACTTTGTCCCGGGCGGCTGGAGATATGCGCATGTATCCGCAGATACTTATCAATGTGAAAGTGACGGGCAAGGCGGCCGATCTGCTGGAACGCACCGAGGTCACGGCGGAGGTCGCCAAGGCCGAGCGTGACTTGAACGGCAAGGGGCGGGTGTTGCTGCGTCCTTCCGGCACGGAGCCGCTGTTGCGGGTGATGGTGGAAGGAGAGGACGGGCCTCAGGTCAAGTTGTGGGTGGAAAGGATCGCGGGGGTGGTGAAAGGAGTGGCGGGTTAACTGTATTTTTCATTGCCCGAACCGATTTTTGGTATGGCGTTTTTTCGATTTGGTCTATCTGTTTGCGCGATCAAACACCGATTCTGGCCCTCAGCCTTCCCAGCATTCCCATGAATTTTCCGGCCTGCACTTGCTCCTGCGGGTCGCTGATCGGCGCTACTGCTTGCCGTTTCTGCAGCACAGGTTGATTGCGCACCATCTTGAACCGTTCCAGCATGGACTCCAGGTTGCGCGCAAGGATGCCTTTGCTGACCGGCTTGGGCAGGAAACGGGTGATTTGCGCCTGGTTGATGAGCTCGATGAGGCGCGAGGTATCGTTGAATGTGGTAACGACGATGCATTGCGTCTGCGGGTTGAGCTGCTTGATGGTCTTGAGGATGTAGCCGACATTGGTCTCGCCCAGCATTAGGTCGGACACGACCACGGAGATATCCTGCTTCGCCAGCTCTTCCATGGCGTGCTGGGCATCGGAAGCCCAGACGATATCGCACCGGTCGCTCAATGTCTCATGCACGATCTTGGCAGTGGTCTCATCATGATCCATGATGAGCACGCGCGGCCTGGCGCTTGCCATGCCGACGGCGATATCGGTGTGCGATTGCACGGCAAAGCTGGCCTCGGCGATAGCGGCGGCCTCGGCGACCACTGATTTCACTTCTTCCACATTCCACGGCTTCATCAGATAACGGAACACTTCGCCATCATTCACGCTGGCGATGGAAGCGTCGAGATCTGAATAACCGGTCAGCAGGATGCGCATGGTGGCGGGCGAGGTCTCGCGGGCGATGCGCAACAGCTCGGAACCCTGCATCACCGGCATGCGCTGGTCGCTGACGATGACATGGATCTTCTCATCGCGCAGGATACGGATGGCCTCGTGCGGATCGGTCGTTATGCGCACGTGATAACCGGCGAAGAACAACATTCGCAGCGAGCGCAGGATGCGTTCTTCATCGTCGATCAGCAGCAGGGTGGGTTTGCTCATGGTTATTCCTTATTTGGCTACTGCTTCCAGCATCGCCACTTGCGCCGCCCTGGCGGCAACAACGGGAAGCCTGATATGGAAATGGGTGCCTTCGCCAACACGCGATTCGACGCGGATCTCGCCGCCATGTTGCTGGATGATCTGGTGGGTGATGGCAAGTCCCAGCCCGGTGCCTTCGCCCACCGGTTTGGTGGTGAAGAAGGGATCGAAGATGCGCGTGAGGATATCTTCCGGTATGCCCTTGCCGTTGTCGGCCACGCTGACGTGAATGTCGCCATCGGCATGCCACGACTTGATGTGCAGTCTCCCCTGCGCTTCCATTGCCTGTGCCGCATTGGTGAAGAGATTGAGGAAGACCTGGTTGAGCTGGGACGGCGCGCAAGTGATCCTGGGCAAGTCGCCCAGTTCCCTGATGATCTCGACTTTGTTCTTGAGCACGTTGCGTCCGATATTGAGCGCGCTTTCGATGCAGTCGTTCAGGTTCATCATGTCGGTGGCGGCGGCATCCATGCGCGAGAAGTTCTTGAGGTTGAGCACCAGTTCGGATATCTGGCCAATGCCGTAGAGCGAATCGGCCATCAGCCCGTTCATCTCGCCCAGCATCTCCTGGGCGTTCACGTCGTTGCGCATCGCGGCGACCATCTGCATCTGTTCCGTGATCTGCTCTTCGCTCGCCTTCTCGTCGAGCAGATTATCGACCAGCGATTCATACCCGGCGATCATGGTTTGTATCTGGGAGAACAACTCCTGGCCTATCGCGACGTTGTTCTGCACGTAGCCCAGCGGCGTGTTGATCTCGTGCGCGACGCCGGCAACCATCTGGCCGAGCGATGCCATCTTTTCCGATTGCACCAAGGCAAGCTGCGATGATTTGAGTTGCGAATAGGCCTTTTCAAGTTCGCCTGTATTGGCCCGCATCTGTTGTTCCATTGCCTTGAGCAGGTCCATCACGAAACCCACCCCCAGATATTGACCGTGGCGTACCACGATGAAATCTTCGGTGAGAGGGAATTGCATGTTCTCTGCAACATACTGTGCAGCCGATGCCAGTGTCTGGTCCAGATCAACCAGCAGGGGTCTTTTGTTGATGAATTGGCGAATCGGGCGTTTGCCATAGAGTTCGCGCGCATATCGTTTTAGATAGATATCCATGAAGCGATAGCGGCTTATCATGCCGACCGGACGCCCGTCTTCGACGACCGGTAGGGAGAGCAACTTGGCATATTCCGGCTTGAAGAACTCTTCGGCGACATCATTAAGCGGGGAATCGGGAGAGATGGCTATGATCGGATTGATCATAGCCAGAATATCTTCACCGGAACGATTTGAACTGTGCATACAACCTCCTGGACTGCAATTTTGTTATCGTGCAGCGGCGGAGATTCTATGTGGGCTGGATGACAATCGAATGACATGGCGCTGTATATGCCTTGTTTATGCGAAAACTTGAACGGCAGGTCATTGTGAAAGTGACGGGCAAGGCGGCCGATCTGCTGGAACGCACCGAGGTCACGGCGGAGGTCGCCAAGTCCGAGCGTGACTTGAACGGCAAGGGGCGGGTATTGTTGCGCCCTTCCGGCACGGAGCCCTTGCTGCGGGTGATAGTGGAAGGAGAGGATGGGGTGCAGGTCAAGATGTGGGCAGAGAAGATCGCGGAGGCGGTGAAAAGGGCGGGACTCTGAGCGGTTCGCTCTCGGTATGGGCCTCGTTGAAATGTCGGGTATTTAATTAACTGTCATAATTGTGTAATCTTGCGCGGATATGCTCGCACTTGATGAATGCCATTTGAATGGCGCTCATTAAATCTTTCCCACTTACAGGAGCTTATTTCCATGAATATGAAGAAAACCATCGTGGCGCTGGGTCTAGTGTCCACCTTCGCTCTGGGCACGCAAAGCATGGTCGCCCACGCCGCCGGAGTTGATTCTGCGTTGCCTGACTATACCAAGTCCAGCGGCGTATCCGGCAACTTCACCAGCGTTGGTTCGGACACCCTGAATAACCTGATGACCCTGTGGGCCGAGTCTTACAAGCGCTTTTACCCCAACGTCAACATCCAGATCCAGGGTGCCGGCTCCTCCACCGCGCCGCCGGCCCTGATCCAGGGTGCGTCCAACTTCGGTCCCATGAGCCGCACCATGAAGGATGAGGAAATCGTTGCCTTCGAGAAGAAATACGGCTACAAGCCCACTCCGGTCCCCGTGGCTATTGACGCCCTGGCCGTGTACGTGAACAAGGACAACCCCATCAAAGGTCTGTCCATTCCCGAGTTGGATGCCATCTTCTCCGCCACCCGCAAGTGCGGCGGCGAGGCTGAAATCAACAAATGGGGCCAGTTGGGCATGACTGGCGACTGGGCCGGGCGCGGTATCGCCCTGTACGGCCGCAATTCCGTGTCCGGCACCTACGGCTACTTCAAGAAGCACGCCCTGTGCAAGGGGGACTTCACCAAGCGCGTCGCCGAGCAGCCCGGCTCCGCTTCTGTGGTGCAGAGTGTTAGTGGTCAGATCGGCGCCATTGGCTATTCCGGCATCGGTTACCTGACCTCCGGCGTGCGCGCCGTGCCCCTGGCCAAGAAGAGCGGCGAGCCGTTCTATGAAGCCTCTCCCGAAAACGCCCTCAGCAAGACGTACCCCCTGGCCCGCGTGCTTTACGTCTATGTGAACAAGCGCCCGAACCAAGCGTTGTCGCCCTTGGAGCGTGAGTTCTTCAAGATGGTGCTGTCCAAGCAGGGCCAGGAAGTAGTGGTCAAGGACGGTTTTGTGCCGATGCCCGCCGCCATGGTTTCGAAGGCCCGGCGCGACTTGGGTATCAACTGATCCCCGCCGGCAAATCCCGCACGCCCCTGACCGGGTGTGCGCCAACAATCCCAATGGAGTGAAATCATGCGAAACACCCAGCAGTTTAAACTGGTTGCCGTGCTATCTGCCCTGCTCGCCTTCGGCGTCGTGAGTGGTTGCACTACTAACAGCCAGTCCACGGCAGCCGCCCCGGCGGCCATGGCCGAGGCTCCGGTTCAGAAGCAGACCTATTTCATGGTTTACCACGACAATGGCCGCATCTACGCCATGACCGAGCCAAATATCTATCTCGGCCTGATGACGCACGACGAAGTGCCGCTGACCCGCACCCGCATCGGTGGTGGCCCCGACGGCGAGACCGTGATCTTCGGCATCACCAAGGCCGACGGCAAGCATCTGGACAAGCCCACCGCCGCCGAGGATATCTTCGACGGCCGGACCAAGGATGTCGGTGCCTTCTATGGCGAGGTAGTGCGCAATGGCCGCTACCACGTCTTCGGTGAATGGAAGGATTTCCAGGACTACCTGTCGCACAAGGAAATCACTTTCACCTATACCGAGATCGGCACGGGCCCGAAAGGTGAAACCGTGATTTATGCCCTGAACAAGGAAACCAAGAAGCACGGCCGTCCGGTGGCGCTGATCGAGCATTTCAATCAGTTGCGTCAGGTAAAATAAGCCGGTCCGCTTCAATAAGGCAGCGATTCGGGCCGAGCCATGACATGGTTCGGCCCGGTTTTTAAGAATCCGCGCACAGGGCGCAAGCGAGTCAACGGCAATAGATAAAGTGGTGCATTATGGAAAAAATTGAGGCCAGCATTACCAGCGCGGGCGGTCACACCGGTCGCCGGATGGCGAAGGACAAGCTGTTCAAGTATCTTATGACCTTCGGCGGCTTGAGTGTGATCATTGCGATCAGTACCATCTTCTTTTATTTGGCCAGCGTCGTTGCACCCCTGTTCATGCCGCCCCATATGGATAAACTCAAACCATTGGTTGTGACGGCGACGGATCAGACGTCGGTTCACCTGGCCATGGAAGAGCAGGTGGAGATTGGTGCACGGTTCGCCAGTCAGGGCGGCGTCACCTTCTTCAGTCTTGCTGACGGTAAATTGTTGCATCAGGAGCAGGTCGGTCTGCCGAAGTCGGTCACGGCCAGCAGTTTCTCCGCTGGCGATCTGCGCAAGCGGGTTATGGCCTACGGCCTTGCCAACGGACGACTGGTGTTGTTCAAGGACGACTACAAGGTGACATTCACCCAGGACCCGGAGAATCCGCAGAAGGATATTCGCAGCATCGTCCCCGGTCTCGTTTACCCGCTGGGAGC
>PCWU01000050.1:7186-13807 GCA_002787455.1 Gallionellaceae bacterium CG11_big_fil_rev_8_21_14_0_20_60_62
ATCCAGCATGACGACGAAGGCACCTCTGCCGTGGCGTTGACACAGGACGACCGCCTGTTGTTGGGCTACTACACCAGCGAGAGCGATTTCACCGGCGAGTCGGTGACCACCGAACGCGCTGCGCTGCACGAGTTGCCGAAACTGGATGGCGGAGTCGACCAGATCCTGCTTGAGATCAAGCAGCGCGACCTGTATGTACTCCACGGTGGCCGCTTCATCAGCCACTTCGATGTCCAGGATAAGGACGATCCGGTTTTGAAGCAGACCGTGGCGGTCGTGCCGGAAGGCGAGCGCGTCACGGCCATGGCCCTGCTTTCGGGCGGGTTCTCCATCATCGTTGGTACCGATAAAGGGGGTCTGGCCCAGTGGTTCCAGGTGCGCGATGACAAAAATGTAAACACACTGACTCACATCCGTGACTTCAAATCCATGGACGCGCCCATTACTTACCTGGCCCCCGAGCATGCTCGCAAAGGTTTTTTGGCGGGCGATGCCAAAGGCGGCGTCAATCTTTATTACGCCACCTCTGAACGCTTGCTGGTAGAGGCTGACACTGGTGGTGCGGCGGTGCGGATGGCATCCTTTGCGCCACGAGCCAACGCCATCGTGCTGGAGACGGACAAGGGTGAAATTCAGGCAGCCCACATTGAAAACGAATATCCTGAAGTTTCCTTTGGCGCGCTGTGGGGCAAGGTCTGGTATGAAAGTTACGAAAAACCGGACTATCTCTGGCAATCTGCCGCAGCCAGCTCGGATTTCGAACCCAAATTCAGTATTGCACCACTTACTTTTGGCACATTGAAGGCGGCTTTCTATGCCATGCTGGTGGCGGTTCCTCTGGCTGTGCTCGGTGCCATCTTCGCCGCCTATTTCATGTCGCCGAAGATGCGCAGTGTGGTCAAGCCTTCCATCGAGATTATGGAGGCTTTGCCCACTGTCATCCTGGGTTTCCTCGCCGGTCTGTGGCTGGCTCCCTTCGTCGATAACAACCTGGCCGGTACGTTGATGGCGCTGTTTTTTCTGCCGTTCAGTTTCGTCATTGCCGCCTATCTGTGGCACTGGCTGCCCCGGCGACTCACCGACCGGGTTGGCCCCGGCTGGGAGGCCGCGCTGTTGCTGCCGGTCATCATTCTGGTGATGTGGCTGGCGGTCTATCTGGGGCATCCCATCGAGGCGACTTTTTTCGGCGGCGATATGCCCCGCTGGATGAGCAATGAACTCGGCTGGGCCTATGAACAGCGCAATTCGCTGGTGGTGGGCATCGCCATGGGTTTTGCCGTTGTTCCGACCATTTTTTCCATCGCCGAGGACGCGGTGTTCAGCGTCCCCAAACACCTGAGCAGCGGTTCGCTGGCGCTGGGTGCGACGCCATGGCAAACACTGTTCTACGTCGTATTGCTTACTGCCAGTCCGGGTATCTTTTCCGCCATCATGGTGGGCATGGGTCGCGCCGTCGGCGAGACCATGATCGTGCTGATGGCCACCGGCAATACCGCAGTGATGGACTTGTCCATCTTCACCGGCTTCCGCACATTGTCGGCCAACATCGGCGTCGAAATGCCCGAAGCGGCGGTCGACTCGACCCACTATCTTTTGCTCTTTCTCTCCGCGCTGGTGCTGTTCGCCTTCACGTTCTTCGTTAACACCCTGGCCGAACTGGTGCGTCAGCGTCTGCGCGAGAAATACAGCTCTATCTGAGGTATCAAGTCATGCGTAAATGGATTAAAAGTGGTGAACCCTGGATATGGATGACGGCTGGCGCGGTCGCCCTTTCGCTGATTGCGGTCTATGCCGTGGTGTGGATGACGGCCGTACAGGGGATGGGGCACTGGTGGCCGAAACCTTTGGTCGAAACAACGATTAAGGCACCGGATGGCACGACCCAGCGTCTGGTCGGTGAGTTGCGTGAAAACGAGGAGATATCCCTGCAGAGATTGAGGGATTCCGGTTATCAAATCGAGAGCGACGATAAATTTACACTCCGTTATCTGTTCAAGCAGGGTAACAGGGATGTCTACGGGGTGGATTTCAAATGGATACCGGCGCCGTTGCTGAGTGAATTCACCTATCCGAAGGATATGATCTCCATCGAGCGCCATGAGTGGGGAAGTTTTTTCGGCCGCCTGATGTCGGTCAAGGAAAATGGAAATGTGGTTGCGGAGGGGGATGCGGCATGGCCGGAGCTCCTAGTCCGGCTGGAACGCGCCAATCGATTGTTCGACGAGATTCTGCGCATCGAGAAAAACGATATCGGCAAGATCAATTACCGCTTGGAGCGGTTGCGACTCCATCAGCGCAAGCTGGAGTTGAAGGGGCACCTGACCAAGGAAGCGCAAGAGGAGATCGCGCAGGAAAAACGGATATATGACGGCCAATTCGCCAAACTGCAACAGCGGCTTGACGAGTTGCGCGAACAGAACCGGCGCGACAGCCTGACCGCCGTGGTGCAGGATGGGCAGCTGATCGAGATCCCTTTTTCCAAGATCGCCGATGTGATACAGCCGAACAATATGGGGGTGTTTCAGAAGATCGCCCACTATCTGAAGAAGCTGTACGAGTTCATCGTCGATGATCCGCGCGAAGCGAATACGGAAGGTGGTATCTTCCCGGCCATTTTTGGCACGGTGACCATGGTGTTGCTGATGTCGGTCATGGTGACTCCGCTGGGCATCATGGCGGCGGTTTATATGCGCGAATATGCCAAACAGGGGCTGATGATCCGCATCATCCGCATCTCGGTCAATAATCTGGCGGGTGTGCCATCCATCGTCTACGGCGTGTTCGGTCTCGGCTTCTTCGTCTATTTCCTCGGCGGAAATATCGATGCGCTGTTCTTCCCCGAGGCCAGTCCGGCGCCGGTGTTCGGTAGCCCGGGCATATTGTGGTCGGCGTTGACTCTGGCCTTGCTGACTTTGCCGGTGGTCATCGTGGCGACCGAAGAAGGTCTGTCGCGCGTCCCGCGTACCATTCGCGAGGGAAGTCTGGCGCTCGGGGCGACCAAGGCGGAAACGCTGTGGCGCACCGTGTTGCCGATTGCCAGCCCGGCCATGATGACCGGACTGATTCTGGCGGTCGCCCGTGCTGCCGGCGAGGTTGCGCCCTTGATGCTGGTCGGTGTTGTCAAACTCGCCCCCAGTCTGCCGCTGGACGGGAACTATCCCTTCCTACATCTTGAGCAGAAGTTCATGCATCTGGGTTTCCACATTTACGACGTTGGTTTCCAGAGTCCCAACGTCGAGGCGGCGAGGCCGCTGGTTTACGCCACCTCCCTGCTTTTGGTAATCATTATCATCGTGCTGAATCTTTTTGCGATCCGCCTGCGGAACCGTATGCGCGAGAAAATGCGCGGATTGGAAGGAGTATGAACGGTATGACCAAATTAGCCCCGGAATCTATTGATATTCAAGGATCAGTAAACATGAACGACGACAAACCCCATACCCACGCGATGAACTTCAGTGCGCTTGCTCGAACGCAGGATAAAGTCGCCGAAGAGACTGCCATAACAGTCGATGATCTGAATCTGTATTACGGCGAATCCCAGGCGCTGAGTTCCGTTAGCCTGAAGATCCCGAAGAATCAGGTGACCGCATTCATTGGCCCCAGTGGCTGCGGAAAATCGACGCTCCTGCGCTGTTTCAACCGCATGAACGATCTGGTCGATTCCTGTCGTATTACAGGCAGGATCATACTTGATGACAAGAATATTTTTGAAGATGACGTCAATGTGGCCTTGTTGCGCCGGCGTGTCGGAATGGTGTTCCAGAAACCCAATCCTTTCCCGAAATCCACCTATGAAAATGTCGCATACGGCCTGCGCATCATGGGCGTCAATGACAGGAAGGTGTTGGACGAGGCGGTAGAAAAGGCGCTGCGTGGCGCAGCACTGTGGGATGAAGTCAAAGATCGTTTACAAGAAAGTGGCATGAGCCTGTCCGGCGGCCAGCAGCAGCGCCTGGTCATTGCACGTGCGATCGCCCTGGAGCCTGAAGTGCTGTTGCTGGACGAGCCGACTTCCGCGCTTGATCCGATTTCTTCGGCCAAACTGGAGGGTCTGGTCGAGCAGATGAAGACCAAGTACACCATCATCATCGTGACCCACAACATGCAGCAGGCGGCGCGTGTGTCGGACTACACCGCGTACATGTACCTTGGCAATCTGATCGAATTCGGCGATACCAATAACGTGTTCACCAACCCGAAACGGCAGGAAACCGAAGATTACATCACCGGCCGCTTCGGTTAACCGGAAACGGAAGCTGGAAAGGCCAGGGCGTTTGGGAGCCCGGAGCCGGGTGCTGCAACCCGCTGCGCACCATATCAATCGTGCATCCATCTCGTGGCGGTTTCGCCAAGAGGTTGGTTCTGTTGAGCTGAACGAGCCCGGTGGCGGCGCACTTAATCTCCCGCGAAGCGCCCAACCGCCTTTTTCGCAGTCCGGCATCCGGCCCATCCGCGGCTTCTCTATCACGCCATCGCATGCATTTCAAGTCGCCCCGCGTGCATTACTTCGATTGACCATCGACCCATTCAACGATACTATCCGCGCACCTAAAAGTTAGGAAGAAGAGCCTGATGCGACGCAAGCTGGTAGTTGGAAACTGGAAGATGCACGGCAATCTGGAGCGCAACAAAGCGCTGCTGGAAACGTTGCTGGCCGGGGTCAGAGATTTGCGCGATGCCGACTATGGGGTGTGTGTGCCGTATCCTTATCTGGCCCAGGCGCAGTCATTGCTGCAGGGCAGCAATATTGTCTGGGGGGCGCAAAACCTGAGCCAGCACGAGCAGGGCGCATTTACCGGCGCGGTTGCCCCCGGCATGCTGGCGGATTTCGGTTGCCGCTACGTCATTATCGGCCACAGCGAGCGGCGTGCGCTGTTCCATGAAAGTAACGACATTGCCGCCGCCAAATTCGACGCCGCTATCAAGTTCGGCATGACCCCGATCTTCTGTGTGGGCGAAACCCTGCAGGAGCGTGAAGATGGCGTGACCGAGCAAGTGGTGGCCAAACAATTGGAGGTGGTGCTCAACCATGCCGGGGCAGAGTCGGTGGCCAAGACGGTCATCGCCTATGAGCCGGTGTGGGCGATCGGCACCGGCAAGACCGCAACCCCCGGGCAGGCGCAGGCTGTTCATGCATTTATCCGCCAGCGTGTCGCGCGGCTGGATGGTGCAGTGGCGCAGGGCTTGCGCATTCTGTATGGCGGTAGTATGAAGCCGGGCAATGCGGCGGAGTTGATGGCGATGCCGGACATCGACGGCGGGCTAATTGGCGGCGCGTCGCTGGTGGCGGAAGAATTCGTGGCGATTTGTCGCGCCGCGCAACAATAAATTTTGCAGTTGGAGTCAAGCGTGGAAACATTGGTCTGGGTAGTGCATATCGTAACCGCTGTCATCCTGGTCGGTCTGGTGCTGGTGCAGCACGGCAAGGGAGCCGACATGGGCGCGGCATTCGGTTCCGGGTCGGCGGGCAGCCTGTTTGGTTCCAGCGGTTCCGCCAACTTCCTCAGTCGCAGCACCGCAGTGGCTGCCACCGTTTTTTTTGTCACCAGTCTGACGCTGACATACCTGTATGCGCAACCCGCGCAACAGAGCGGGGTGATGGACCGCGTTGACATCAATACTTTGCAGCAAGGCGCGCCGGCAGCGGCGGATGCGCCGGATTCCAAGGTAAAAGAAATACCCAAGTAACAGACTTGCGCGGAGTTGGCGGAATTGGTAGACGCGCAGCCTTGAGGTGGCTGTGTCCGAAAGGACGTGTGGGTTCGAGTCCCATGCCCCGCACCACATAAAATAATAATCAGAACCTGGCGGTATCGCCGAAGGTCACAAAAATACAGAGCATTACTTTGTTAGCCGCTATCTCGCGGACTCATGGAGGGGAGCTGAGGCATGTTGGGAAATTATTTTCCGGTTCTGTTGTTCATCTGCATTGCTTTGGTAATCGGTATTCTGCCGCTGGTTCTGGGTATGCTGGTCGGCCCGCACCGCCCCGACGACAAAAAACTTTCCCCCTACGAGTGCGGCTTCGAGGCCTTCGAGGACGCGCGCATGAAATTCGACGTGCGTTTCTATCTCGTTGCCATCCTGTTCATCCTGTTCGATCTTGAAATTGCTTTCCTGTTTCCGTGGGCGATCGTGCTCAAGGAGATTGGCACTTTCGGTTTTGTCTCCATGATGGTTTTTCTGGCAATCCTTGTGGTTGGCTTTGTCTATGAATGGATGAAAGGAGCTCTGGAATGGGAATAGCAGTGCGAGCAGGGAGCAGGAGTCCCGCGCAGCGGGGATGTGACCGTTCGCGAGTGCAGCCTCAATGCGCGGAGAAGAAAGGGGTTGGTTATGGGTATTGAAGGAATCCTGGAAAAGGGCGTCGTCACCACCACTGCCGACACCATCATCAACTATGCGCGCACCGGCTCGCTGTGGCCGATGACTTTTGGCCTCGCCTGTTGCGCGGTTGAGATGATGCATGCCGCGCTGGCGCGTTATGACCTGGACCGGTTCGGCGCCGGCGCCTTCCGCCCCAGCCCGCGCCAGTCTGATGTGATGATCGTGGCCGGCACGCTGTGCAACAAGATGGCGCCCGCCCTGCGCAAGGTGTACGACCAGATGGCCGAGCCG
>PCWU01000050.1:13820-16512 GCA_002787455.1 Gallionellaceae bacterium CG11_big_fil_rev_8_21_14_0_20_60_62
AAGATCAAACGCACCAATACCATTGCGCGATAGGTAAACCATGGCAAGCGACCTCGATATTCTGCAGTCCGAACTGGCGCGTGTGTTTGGCGCCGAAATCGTCAGTCTGGAGCGGCGCCTCGGTGAGCTGACCTTGGTGGCCAAGGCGGCCGATATGATTGGCGTGTTCACCCGCCTGCGCGATAGCGCCGCCCTGCGGTTCGAAGAGTTGATCGATGTGTGCGGTGTTGATTACTCCGCCTATGGTAGCGAGACTTGCGAAGACGGGCGCTATGTGGCCGATGTTGCGCATGCGGGCCCCCGGTTTGCCGCGGTCTATCATCTGCTGTCGATAACCCGCAACCAGCGTCTGCGTGTTCGGGTGTTTGCCGAGGACGAAGCAATGCCAGTTCTGTCTTCGGCGGTTCAGATATGGCCGTCGGCCAACTGGTTCGAGCGCGAGGCGTTCGACCTGTACGGGATTCTGTTTACCGGACATCCGGATCTGCGCCGTATCCTGACCGATTATGGTTTTGTCGGCAACCCGTTCCGCAAGGACTTCCCGCTGTCCGGCACCGTGGAAATGCGCTACGACGCGGAGCAGCAGCGCGTGATCTATGAGCCGGTGTCGATAGAGCCGCGCGAAATTACACCGCGCTCGCTGCGCGAAGAAGAATACGGACGTCATTGAGGCGAGAAGACAAATGGCTGAAATCAAAAACTACACCATGAACTTTGGGCCGCAGCACCCGGCAGCGCACGGCGTGTTGCGCCTGGTGCTGGAGCTGGACGGCGAGGTGGTTGAACGCGCCGACCCGCACATCGGCCTGCTTCACCGCGCCACGGAAAAGCTGGCCGAGCACAAGACCTTTCTGCAATCCGTGCCCTACATGGACCGTCTCGACTATGTTTCGATGATGGTCAACGAGCACGCTTATGTGATGGCGATCGAAAAGCTGGCGGGGATCGAGGTGCCGATACGCGCGCAGTATATCCGCGTCATGTTTGACGAGATCACGCGCATCCTGAATCACCTGCTGTGGCTGGGCGCTTCCGGCATCGACCTCGGCGCGATGACCATGTTCTTCTACACTTTCCGCGAACGGGAAGACCTGTTTGACGCCTATGAGGCGGTGTCCGGCGCGCGTATGCATGCCGCCTATTACCGTCCGGGCGGGGTCTATCGCGATTTGCCGGACAGCATGCCGCAATACCGCGCAAGCAAGATTCACAACGAAGCGGCGATCAGGAAGATGAACGAAGATCGCCAAGGCTCCCTGCTTGATTTTCTGGAAGCGTTCACCAACCGTTTCCCCGGTTACGTCGATGAATATGAAACCTTGCTGACCGACAATCGCATCTGGAAACAGCGCACGGTCGGCATCGGTGTGGTGTCGCCCGAGCGTGCCATGGCGATGGGCTTCAGCGGGCCGATGTTGCGCGGCTCGGGTGTGGAGTGGGATTTGCGCAAGAAACAGCCGTACGAGGTGTATGACCGGGTGGATTTCGACATTCCGGTCGGGGTGGAAGGCGATTGTTACGACCGTTATCTGGTGCGCATGGAAGAAATGCGCCAATCCAACCGCATCATCAAGCAATGCATAGACTGGCTGCGCAAGAATCCGGGGCCGGTGATGGCGGATGAATCGAAGTTTGTGCCGCCCAAGCGCGAAGCGATGAAGCAGAACATGGAAGAGCTGATCCATCACTTCAAACTGTTCACCGAAGGCTTTCACGTGCCGGCCGGCGAGGTGTATTCCGCCGTCGAGCATCCCAAGGGCGAATTCGGCATCTATCTGGTGTCGGATGGCGCCAACAAACCGTACCGCATGAAAATCCGCGCACCCGGCTTTCCCCATCTGGCCGGACTGGACGAGATGGTGCGCGGCCACATGATCGCCGACGTGGTGGCGATCATCGGCACGCAGGACATTGTTTTCGGGGAGATTGACCGCTAATGCTATCCCAACCAATTCAGACGCTCATCGACAAAGAGCTGAAAAAATATCCCGCCGATCAGCGCCAGTCCGCCGTGATGGCCGCCTTGCGTTTTGTGCAGGATGAAAAGGGCTGGATCGCGCCGGAAGACATGGCCGATGTCGCATCCTACCTGGGCATGCAGCAAATGGCGGTGTACGAAGTGGCGACTTTCTACCACATGTATAACCTGAAACCGATGGGCAGGCACACGTTGACCGTATGTACCAATCTGTCCTGCACCTTGTGCGGCGCGGGTGATACGGTCGCCTATCTGGAACAGAAGCTTGGCATCAAACTAGGCGAAGTGACGGCGGACGGGAAGTTCGGTCTGCGCGAAGGTGAATGCATGGGAGCCTGTGTGGCCGCGCCGCTGCTGACCCTGAACAACAGAAAGCTGTGCGGTCACCTGACCAATGAAAAAATCGACCAGATTCTGGCCGATCTGGAAGGGGGCAAGGCATGAGCGCGCACATTATTCTGGCCACTGCCGCCGACGGTCTGGCCAAGCTGGACAACTACGTCAAGGCCGGCGGCTATCAGGCGCTGCGCAAGGTCATCAGCGAAAAGATGTCGCCCGAGGCCATCATCGCCGAAGTCAAAGCATCCAACTTGCGCGGTCGGGGCGGGGCGGGTTTCCCCACCGGCCTGAAGTGGAGCTTCATGCCGAAGAACTACCAGGGCGAAAAATATCTGGTGTGCAATTCGGATGAAGGTGAGCCGGGCACCTGCAAGG
>PCWU01000050.1:16533-16850 GCA_002787455.1 Gallionellaceae bacterium CG11_big_fil_rev_8_21_14_0_20_60_62
GCACATGCTGATCGAGGGCATGGCGATTGCCGCTTACGCGCTGGGCGTGAAGGACGGCTATAACTATATTCACGGCGAGATCTTCGAGGCCTACGAGATCATGGAGGCGGCCTGCGCCGAGGCGGAGCGCGCCGGTTATCTGGGCCGTGGCATCCTCGGCGCCGATTTTGAATTCCATTTGCACAATCATCTGGGTTATGGCGCCTATGTGTGTGGCGAGGAAACCGCGCTGCTCGAATCGATCGAAGGCAAGAAAGGCCAGCCGCGTTTCAAACCGCCGTTCCCGGCCAGCTTTGGCTTGTACGGCAAGCCGACCA
>PCWU01000050.1:16864-17060 GCA_002787455.1 Gallionellaceae bacterium CG11_big_fil_rev_8_21_14_0_20_60_62
TTGCCAGCATCCCTTACATCATCCGCGAAAGCGGCAAGAAATTTGCCGACCTCGGCGTGCCCAACAGCGGCGGCATCAAGCTGTTTTCTGTGTCCGGCCACGTCAACAAGCCGGGCAATTTCGAGGTGCCGATGGGCACCCCGTTCAGGAAACTGCTGGAGATGGCGGGCGGTGTGCGCAACGGCCACAAGCTGAA
>PCWU01000050.1:17096-17567 GCA_002787455.1 Gallionellaceae bacterium CG11_big_fil_rev_8_21_14_0_20_60_62
GATGTGAACATGGACTATGACTCGCTGCAGAAGGCCGGTTCGTATCTGGGTTCCGGCGCGGTCATCGTGATGGACGACACCACCTGCATGGTGCGCGCGCTGGAACGTCTGTCCTACTTCTATTTCGAGGAATCCTGCGGCCAGTGCACGCCGTGCCGCGAGGGTACCGGCTGGCTGTACCGCATCGTGCACCGCATCGAGCACGGCCAGGGCAAGCCGGAAGATCTCGATTTACTGCTGGAACTTTGCGACAACATCGCCGGACGCACGATCTGCGCCCTGGGGGATGCGGCTGCTTGGCCGGTGCAGGGCATGCTCAAGCACTACCGCAATGAATTCGAATACCACATCGAGCACAGACGTTGCTTGGTGTGAGGCTGAACAGGACAGGTGAGCAATGATTAACATCGAAATCGACGGCAAGAAGATTCAAACCGAAAACGGTTCGACCGTGATTGAGGCGGCGCATCT
>PCWU01000117.1:0-696 GCA_002787455.1 Gallionellaceae bacterium CG11_big_fil_rev_8_21_14_0_20_60_62
GCAGTTCGCCCTTGCCGAGCGGAATGGCTCGCATCTCTTTTTGCGTGGCGACCCCCGGTCCGACCCCGCGCGGATAGCGCACTGCCGTCGGGCTGTTCATCTGATAGGCGGTGAACAGCATCTGGCGGCATTCATTTTCGTCGGCGGGCGCCATCACCGTCATATTGGGAATGCAGCGCAGATAACTCAGATCGAAACTGCCGGCATGGGTCGCGCCGTCCGCGCCGACCAGGCCGCCGCGGTCGATCGCCAGCAGCACCGGCAGATTCTGGATGGCGATGTCGTGGATCAGCTGGTCGTAGGCGCGCTGCAAAAAAGTGGAATAGATCGCCACCACCGGTTTGTAGCCCTCGCACGCCAGTCCCGCCGCAAAGGTCAGCGCGTGTTGCTCGGCGATACCCACATCGAAATAGCGTTGCGGAAATCGTTCGGCGAACTGCGGCATGCCGGAACCTTCGCACATCGCCGGCGTGATGCCGACCAGCTTCTCGTCCTGCGCCGCCATGTCGCACAGCCAGTCGCCGAACACCTGGGTATAGGATTGGTGCGGCGCGGGTTTGGGAATGATGCCGCTGGTGCGGTCGAACTTGCCGACACCGTGGTAGAGCAGACAATCCGCTTCGGCCTTGTCGTAACCCTTGCCCTTCTGCGTGACGATGTGCAGGAATTGCGGGCCTTCCAGTTTGCGGATGTTGG
>PCWU01000117.1:750-934 GCA_002787455.1 Gallionellaceae bacterium CG11_big_fil_rev_8_21_14_0_20_60_62
ACATCGATGTCATGGCCGTCGATTGGGCCGATATAGTTGAAGCCGAATTCCTCGAACAGCGTGCCCGGCATCATCATGCCTTTCAGGTGCTCTTCGGTGCGCTTGGCGAATTCCAGCACCGGCGGCATGCCCTTCAGCACCTTCTCGCTGCCGCGCCGCATCGCGGCGTAGAAACGTCCCGACA
>PCWU01000117.1:981-3235 GCA_002787455.1 Gallionellaceae bacterium CG11_big_fil_rev_8_21_14_0_20_60_62
CAGCAGATTGGCATCCATCGCCCCCGCGTTATTCAACGCCTCGAACGCCATCCCGCCGGTCATCGCGCCGTCGCCGATGATCGCGACGGCACGCTCCCCGGAACCGCGCAATCCGGCCGCCGCCGCCATGCCCAGCGCGGCCGAAATCGAGGTGCTGGAATGGCCGGTGCCAAAAGTGTCATAGGGGCTTTCCTCGCGCTTGGGGAAACCGGCGATACCGCCCTTCATGCGCAGGCCGCACATCGCCGCGCGCCGTCCGGTCAGGATCTTGTGCGTATAGGTCTGGTGGCCGACATCCCACACCAGCTTGTCGTTGGGTGTGTCATACGCATAATGCAGCGCGATGCTCAGCTCTACCGTGCCCAGGTTGGATGACAGATGGCCGCCGGTTTTGCTCACCGACTCGACCAGGAATTCGCGCACCTCGGCCGCCAGTTGCGGCAACTGGTCGCGCTCAAGCTTGCGCAGATCGGCGGGGGAGTTGATGGTGTCAAGCAATGGGAACATCAGAACTTTCTTAATACGATGAAGTCAGCCAACTCACGCAAGCGGCGGGCAGGCTCGCCAAACTCGCCCAACGATTCCAGCGCCTCGCGATGCAGACGCTGCGCCATTTCTTTCGCTCCCGGCAAACCCAGCAAACTGACATAGGTCGGCTTGTCGTGGTCGGCGTCCTTGCCCGCCGTCTTGCCCAGTGTCGCGGTGTCCGCTTCGCAGTCCAGCACATCGTCCACCACCTGAAAGGCCAGGCCGATCAGCTTGCCAAAGCGATCCAGCCGGTCGAGTTGGGAGGATGCCGGATTGCCGCAGTGCGCGCCCAACAGGATCGCAGCGCGGATCAGCGCGCCGGTCTTGTGAATGTGCATCTGCTCCAGTTCCGGCAGGGTCAATTGTCGGCCGACGCTGGCCAGATCGATGGCCTGCCCGCCCGCCATGCCGCGCGAACCGGCGGCCAGCGCCAGCAGTTTCACCATCTGCAATTGTTTTGCCGCATCGTCGTTCAGGGGCTGTTCGGACAGGAGCTGGAACGCCAGACTTTGCAACGCATCGCCAACCAGCAGCGCGGTGGCCTGGTCGTATTCGACATGACAAGTCGCCTTGCCCCGGCGCAATACATCGTCGTCCATGCACGGCATATCGTCATGCACCAGGGAATAGGCGTGGATCAATTCGACGGCGGCGGCCGCGATCTCGACGCGCGCCACCGGCGCGCCCGTCAATTCACCCGCCGCATACGCCAACAAGGGGCGCACGCGCTTGCCGCCGTCGAGCACGCTGTAGCGCATCGCCTGATGCAGGCGTTGCGGCGCAACTTCCGCTGCCGGCAGCAGGCGTTGCAGCACGCTTTCAAATGAGGTTTGGCGGGCGGCAACCCAGGTGGCAAAATCGGTCATCATCAACCGTTGAAGTGAATCTCGCGTAGCGAGGGCATACCGTACCCCTCGCCTTGCGGGGCAGAGGCGGGGTTTCGCGAAGCATGCTTCGCGCCGCCATAGCCGGACGGGTATGCAGCCCCGTCCGTGGGACGCGGAGCGGGGGGGACGGGGGTGAGGGAAACGCACAGGGTGCAGCGATTGTTCATTTTGTGCCACCCGCGCCCTGTGCGTTCGTGTTATCTGCCGCCGGAAAGTCCCGCAGTGTGCCTTCTTCCAGCACGCGCACCTGCTGCTGCGCGTCATCCAGGCGCGAACGGCAGAAAGCCGCCAATTCCGCGCCGCGTTTATAGGCGGCCAAAGAATCATCCAGCGCCAGCTTGCCCGACTCCATCTCGGCGACCAGCTGCTCCAGCTCGGCCATCGCCGTCTCGAAACTTAACGTCTTGTGTGCTTTGCCGACCATGGGCAACCCCTTGTTGGAAAAGGCCGCCATTTTACCCATGCAGGCGAGGCACGCGCCAATAATTGTTGCCCGACTCCGTCGTTTCAGGGACAATCGCCGACCTGTTTTGCCGCCCGTATTCACTGAGGAACCGTGGGTATGTCTGAAATCGCCAGACTCAAACAATTCAATCCCGTATCCGCCCAACCGCCGTTGCGCTGGTATTTCGACCCGCAGGTGCTGGAGATTGAACAGCGCGCGCTGTTCGATACCGGCCCGCAATACGTCGGGCACGAACTGATGACACCGAATGCCGGCGACTACCATGTGCTGGAATGGATGGACAACGCCAGGATGCTGGTGCGCAACGAAAATGGCGTGGAACTTTTGTCCAATATCTGCCGCCATCGCCAGGCCACCCTGCTCGAAGGGCGCG
>PCWU01000089.1:0-1589 GCA_002787455.1 Gallionellaceae bacterium CG11_big_fil_rev_8_21_14_0_20_60_62
TCCAACGACCTCGACGTGGAAACACTGCGCGCCCTCGAAGATGCGCTGCTCGAATTCGCCGGCTGCGTCGCCGTCATCACCCACGACCGCTGGTTCCTCGACCGTATCGCCACCCACATCCTCGCCTGCGAAGGCGATTCCAAGTGGACGTTCTTTGATGGCAACTATCAGGAATACGAGGCGGATAAGAGGAAGAGGTTGGGTGAAGAGGGGGCTAAGCCTAAGCGGATTCGGTATAAGCCGATTAGTCGGTAACCGCATCTATCCCCTCTCCCTCCGGGGGATAACCAGCGACTTGCACGGCTTTATCGTGCTTAGTCGAATGGCTAGTAGTTCTATCAGGGCTAGGGTGGGGGGTGCTGGCTAACCACCGCAGCACACACTAGAATGCACCACATCAGGATTGGAGGTGGATCATGCAAGCAGTCGAATTCATCAGCAAGGCGCACGATGGCGTGGTGGACTTGCCAAGCGAGTTTCAGAACTGGAACGGCAAGCCTGTGCGCGTCATCCTGCTGGAAGAATCCTCCGGGGCGAAGAGTTCTGAACAGGCGGCAGCCAATGTGTGGGCAAAAACATCCGGGGCTTGGCAGGGCGAACAATTGCTGCGGGAGCCACAAGGCGAATACGAGCAGCGGCTGGAACTGAAATAATGCTGTACCTGCCGGACACCAACGTCTGGATTCACCATCTCAATCCGGCCCCTTCCATCGTCAAGACAAAACTTTCATCGCATTCGCCATCGCAGATTGTGCTGTGCGATGTGGTCAAGGCAGAGCTTTATTACGGCGCATACAAGAGCGCGAGGCGCGAAGCCAATCTTTCTGTCCTTGCCACGCTGTTCACCAGTTTCAGCAGTTTCCCGTTTGATGGCGAGGCTGCACGCCTGGCTGGCGAAATCCGCGCCGATCTCGCGCGAAAAGGCAAACCCATCGGTCCATACGATTTACAGATAGCCGCTATCGCGTTGGCGAATGATTGCGTTTTAGTCACGCACAACACAGGTGAGTTTTCACGCATTGCCGGATTGAAGTTGGAAGATTGGGAAGTCGGGAAATGATTGTGGAAAACCGTGGTCTGTCCCCGATTGTTCACCCCGATTGTTCACCGATTGTTCACGCAAAGGCACCCCCATCGGTCCTTACGACATGCAGATCAAAATAATCGGGGACCGAAAATAATCGGGGACAGACCACGGTTTTTCTCGAGCGGAGAGCCTGCTGAGGCGTGTGGTGGCCTCGTACTCGAATGGGCAGCGCAACATCGCACAGAATTGATGGAGGACTGAAATCTATGCCAATCGAAACAGTTACCCAAGAACATTCCGCCGCTGGAGTGACACCCGCCGCACCTTGGCGCGTGAGCGCAGTCAATGTGCAGCCGGGCTATCGGCTTTCCATCACCTGCAACGATGGGACAAACGGCATCGTGGATATGTCGGCGTTGGTGAATAGTGCAAATGCGGGAATCTTCGCGGCGCTAAAAAATGCTCAGTTGTTTCAGCAAGTCCGTATCGAACTGGGGGCGCTCTCATGGCCGAATGGGGCTGATCTTGATCCGCTATGGGTTCATGAAGAGATCGGGAAAAA
>PCWU01000089.1:1607-3672 GCA_002787455.1 Gallionellaceae bacterium CG11_big_fil_rev_8_21_14_0_20_60_62
GGAGTAAAAGCTATGAGCAAAACAACCAAACTACGCAACATCCATCCCGGCGAAGTGCTGCGGGAAGAATTTTTGATCCCGCTGGGCGTCACACAATATCGTCTGGCAAAAGAGATCGGCGTGACCGAGGCGCGCATCTCTGCGATCTGCTCCGGCAAGCGTTCGATCACGGCGGATACGGCGTTGCGCTTGGCTGCATTTTTCGGAACGTCGAGCGGTTTCTGGCTGGGCTTGCAGGCGAATCACGATAGCGAGGAAGCGGCCAAGGAATTGACCGGCGTGCTGGCGCAGATACATCGCTTTGAGCCGCTGGCGGCTTGAGATGTTGAAGAATAATCGGGGACAGCCCACGTTTCTGAGTGACCATGACATCATCGACCAGCAATAAGCGAATCGTCATAATTGCCGGGCCGAACGGGGCGGGCAAGACGACCTTCGCGCGGGAGTTTTTGCCGACCGATGCGGAGTTGCCCAACTTTGTGAATGCCGATCTGATCGCTGCCGGGTTGTCGCCTTTTGCGCCTGATCTGGCCGCGTTCAAGGCGGGGCGGATAATGCTGGAGACAATTGCGGACTATGCGAAGCGCGGCGAGAGTTTTTCATTTGAGACGACGCTTTCCGGTTTGTCTTATGTGCAGATGATCCCGCTCTGGCGTTCTTCCGGCTATTCGGTGAAGTTGTTTTTCTTGTCCTTGCCGGATGTCGAGATGGCAATCGAGCGCGTAGCTATTCGCGTTAAGCAAGGCGGTCATCATGTTCCTGAAGATGTCATTCGCCGTCGCTTTGCGCATGGTATCGAGAATTTTGAGCGCTATAAGCTGTTGGTGGATGATTGGCAGATGTACGATAATTCCGGAGCACCGCCTGTTTTATTAGATGAAAGTTGAATGCCATGAAAGCGCCTGTCTCTCACTCAAAAGACCCCGACCTGCAAAAGGCCCCGCAGGCGTTGATGCGCGCTTCCGAGAAGGCACGCCAACTGGCCGAGCAAACCGGCACGACCTTTGTTGTGCGCAAATCCTCTACCGCAAACAAGCGGAGTAAATAAGGCCTATGCAGCCACCCTGCGGTTGAACTGAAATGGCAGACTCATTGAGCTAATGGGGTCAGCATCGCAATAGATTTTTGCGAGACGAAAGATTCACCTTTCCTTTATTTTCCCTCTCGCTAGAATGACCGTATTCAGTCCTTATTCGGTGACCTACCATGCAAGAACAAATCATCAGCCTGACCGATTTCAAAACTTCCGCCAGCCGTTTGTTGCAGGGGATGCGCGGGGGAGCAAATATCATTTTGACGCAGAACGGTTCGGCAAGCGCGGTGGTGCAGGACTATGCAACTTACCGGGCTCAACAGGATGCCTTCCTGATGTTGAAGCTGATGGTGCAGGGCGAGGCCGATGTGCAGAAGAATCGTGTCACTCCGCAAGCTAAGGTTTTCGATGGATTGCGCGCATCTTTGCTGAAACAGCAAAAACAGCATGGCTGAAGCCAAGACGTATCAGGTGCTGTGGTCGCACACGGCGCAGCAGGATTTGACGGAGATCATCGAGTACATTGCGCAGGATAGTATTGGCGATGCGCTGGCGATCTTGCAAAAGCTGGAAACCAAAGCCGCACTTTTGATCACCTTGCCCAATCGCGGCCGCGTCGTGCCCGAGTTGTTGCATACCGGCATCTCGCAATACAGGGAGTTGATCAGCGCGCCCTGGCGCATCGTTTACCGGGTTGATAACAAGCAGGTCTTGATCATGGCAGTGTTGGATACCCGCCGTGATTTGCAGACGGTGCTTCTCGGCCGATTGGCTCGGTGATACAAGAAATCAAAGAGGGCAGCTTCGCAATTGTTTTACTCATCGCCCGCAAGAGCGATTTTTCTTTGTTAAGTAATCGGGAGCGGATAGCGGTTTCAGGAGCAGTAGTGCGAAACCGTGGCCTGATTTCGCGATGCTCAAGGTTGTAGAGGCACCTCAGGCAAAAGGGTTGAAGGAATTTCTGCAAAGGTACAAAGTCCAACTCACGCGGTTGACTTGAGCGGTACCTTTTCCTGATCCACTTCGACTGGA
>PCWU01000075.1 GCA_002787455.1 Gallionellaceae bacterium CG11_big_fil_rev_8_21_14_0_20_60_62
GCAGCCAGTCCGGCATGTCATAGTTCGCGATCGGGCGCACGATCACGCCCAGTTCAAGCAAGCGTCGGTACATCGCGGTGGCGCCACCGATGCGGAACGCCAAAAAGTTACCGAACGACGGGATGGTTTCCAACCCCAGCTTGTTCAAGCCTTCGGTGAGTTGCGCCATGCCGCGCTGGTTCAGTTCAAAAGTGCGCTTCACAAACGACACATCGCGCAACGCGGCGGTCGCCGCCGCCTGCGCCACACTGTTGACGTTGAACGGCTGGCGCACGCGATTCATCATATCCGTCACCTGCTCGTCCGCCAGCGCGTAACCGACACGCAGGCCGGCCAAGCCGTAAGCTTTGGAGAAGGTGCGCGAGATGATGAGGTTGGGAAATTCCCGCAACCAGCTCACGCTGTCGTAGCGCTTGTCTTCCGGCAGGTATTCGTTGTACGCCTCGTCCAGCACCAGCAGGATGTCGGCCGGCAACTGGCGCAAAAAATCGTGCAGTGCGGCACCCGACAAAAAAGTGCCGGTCGGGTTATTCGGGTTGGCGATGAAAACGATTTTTGCCTTGTTTTCTTTGGCGGCTTCAAGCATGGCCGACAGATCGTGCCCAAAATCTTTTGCGGCGGGCACGCTGATGCCCGTCGCCCCCACCGCCTGGGTCGCCAGGGCATACACCGCAAACGCATGCGCCGAATACACCACCTTGTCGCCCGGCGTGAGGAAGGCGCGCGCCGCGAGTTCCAGCAAATCATTCGAGCCGTTGCCCAGCGTGATGTTGGCATGCGCCACACCATAGCGTTTGTGCAGCGCGTCTTTCAGCCCGAAACCGTTGCCGTCGGGATACAGCGCGATGGTCTTGATCGCTTCCTGCATCGCCGCCACTGCGGCAGGACTGGCGCCCAAAGGGTTCTCGTTGGAGGCCAATTTGACGATGCCGCTGATGCCCAGCTCGCGCTCCAGCTCGGCAATCGGCTTGCCCGGCTGGTAAGGCGCGATGGCGCGGATGTAAGGAGGTGCCAAATCACAGTAATTCATTTGATACCTTGATTGAAAAACTAAAAACTTTTTTATCCGCAGATTACACAGATTCCACAGATTAAAAAACCCAATTCCTTTTATCAAATACATTCACTTATTGAGTGAACTAACCGTCTTCAAATCTGCGCATAAAAATCTGCGTAATCTGTGTAATCTGCGGATAAAGGTTTTGGTTTTGGCTAAACAGCCACAGGATATGAACCCAGCACCTTGACGAAGGCGGCAATTTGCTTCAGTTGCGCCAATGCAGCCGCGACTTCCGGCTCGGTTTGATGGCCTTCGATGTCCACATAGAACACATACTCCCACAGCCCGGTGCGCGACGGGCGCGATTCCAGTTTGCTCATCGACACGCCATGCTGCGCCAGCGGCAGCAGCAACTCATGCACCGCGCCGGGCCGGTTCGGCGCCGACATCACGAGCGAAGTCTTGTCGCGGCCGGAAGGCGCAATGTGCTGCTTGCCAATGACCAGAAAGCGCGTGGTGTTGCGCGCGTCGTCTTCGATGTTGCGCGCCAGCACCTTGAGTTTGAAATTCGCCGCTGCCTGTTCACCCGCCACCGCTGCGGCGAATGATTCTTCCGCCGCCAGACGCGCGGCATCGGCATTGCTGGAAGCGGTGATGCGTTCCGCCTGCGACAGATGTTTGTTAAGCCAGCCCTGGCATTGGCCGAACGATTGCGGGTGCGAATACACTTTGCGGATCAGCGCCGGCTCGTTCTCGTTCGACAGCAGGCACTGATGCACCTGCAGCAGCACCTCGCCGCAGATATTCAGATCGCTGTCGAGCAGCAAATCGAGCGTGCGACCGATCGCGCCCTCGGTCGAATTTTCCACCGGCACCATGCCGTAACTGGCCGTGCCGCTTTCCACCGCCGCGAACACGCCGTCGATGGAATCGGCGGGAACGCCCTCCGTCGCCTGGCCGAAACGCTGGAACACCGCCGCCTCGCTGAAAGTGCCGTGCGGCCCGAGATACGCCACGCGCAGCGGCGCTTCCAGCGCGCGGCAGTGCGAAATGATTTCGGTGAAGACTTCTCTCACGGCGGCGGCGGACAAGGGGCCGTGATTTGCCGACAATAGCCGCTGCAAAATCTGCGCTTCACGTTCCGGCCGCAACACCGTCTCGCCGCCTTTGGCATGCCCGATCCGTTGCGCCAGTTCGGCGCGTTGATTGATCAGGCGCAGCAACTCGTCGTCCAGCCGGTCGATCTGCGCGCGGCAATGCTTCAGCTCATCGCTCATGCATCGCTCTCCAGCGGCAACGCGCGCACCTTGAGCACGCCGGCAATCGCCGCAATCTGCGCGATCAGTTTGTCCGGTGCGGCGCTGTCGATATCCACCAGGGTGTAGGCCATTTCGCCGCGCGACTTATTCATCATGTTGCGGATGTTGAAACCGGCCGCCGCCAGTGCGCTGGAAATCTGCCCCAGCATGTTCGGCACATTGGCATTCGCCACCGCCAGACGGAAGGCCGACTCGCGCGGCATGGCGACCGAAGGGAAATTCACGCTGTTGCCGAGGTTGCCGTGCTCCAGATACTCGCGCAATTGCTCCGCCACCATCACCGCGCAATTCTCTTCCGCCTCGGCGGTCGAAGCACCCAGATGCGGCAAGGCAATGATGCGGTCGTGGCCGAGCGTCCGGTTGCTCGGAAAATCGCATACGTAGTAGCGCAGATGTTGCGCCGCGAGAGCGGCCAGCACCGCCGCCTCGTTGACAATGCCGTCGCGCGAGAAATTGAGCAACACGGCACCGGATTTCATCGCCGCCACCCGCTGGTCGTCGATCAGATTGCGCGTCGCCTCCAGCAGGGGCACATGCAGGGTGACGAAATCGCTGTGCTTGAGCAAATCTTCCAGACTGTGCGCCTTGCGCACCTGCGAGGACAAACTCCACGCCGCCTCGACCGTGATCTCCGGATCAAAACCGATCACTTTCATGCCGAGGCCGATCGCCGCATTCGCCACCAGGCGCCCGATTGCGCCGAGACCGATGATACCCACGGTGCGCCCGCCCAGCTCGGTGCCGGCAAAGGCTTTCTTGCCGTCCTCGACCTGTTTGTGCATGGCCGCATCATCGCCCTGCAGCGCGGCAGTGAAACGCAGCGCCGGCACGATGTTGCGCGAGGCCAGCAACATGCCGCTGATGACCAGTTCCTTCACCGCATTGGCATTCGCGCCCGGCGCGTTGAATACCGGCACGCCGCGCGCGCTCATTTGCCGCACCGGCACATTGTTGGTTCCCGCCCCGGCGCGCGCGATGGCCAGCACACTGGCGGGAATCTCCATCTCCAGCATGTTGTGCGAACGCACCAGAATGGCATCGGGTTTGGCGATGTCGTTGCCCGTGACATAACGCTCCGCGGGGAGGCGCTTCAAGCCTGCCGCCGAGATTTTGTTGAGCGTGAGAACGTGGAAAGTTTTAGCCATGTCGGCGGCCACGATCAGTTTTTGCTTTGCGCAAATTCGTTCATGAAATCGACCAATGCCTGCACGCCGTCCAAAGGCATCGCGTTGTAGATCGAGGCGCGCATACCGCCGACGGAACGGTGCCCCTTCAGTTGCAGCAGCCCGCGCGCATCCGCCTGCTTGAGGAAATCGCCATCCAGCACCGCATCCTTCAACGTAAACGGCACGTTCATGCGCGAGCGGTCGGCCCGGTTCACCGGGCAATGGTAGAAACCGTTGCTGCGGTCGATCGCCGCATACAACAGGTTCGCCTTGGCGATATTGGCCTGCTCCATTGCGCCTATGCCGCCGTTCCTTTTCAGCCACTGGAACACCAGTCCCGCCATGTAGATGGCAAAGGTTGGCGGTGTGTTGTACATCGATTCCGCCTCGGCGTGCGGCCGATAGTCCAGCATGGTGGGCAGACGCGGGTCGGCGTGTCCGATCAGATCTTCGCGCGCGATGACGATGGTCAAACCGGCCGGACCGATGTTCTTCTGCGCGCCGGCATAGATCAGCCCGTATTTCCACACATCGACCGGGCGCGACAGGATGTTGGAGGACATATCCGCCACCAGCGGCACTTCTCCGGTATTGGGAATCCAGTTGAACTCGACGCCGCCGATGGTCTCGTTCGGCGTGTAATGGAGATAGGCCGCATCCTTGTCCATCTTCCATGTATTGAAAGCCGGCACGTAGGTGCAGTTCTCGTCCTTGTTGTCCGCCACCACGTTCACGTTGCAGAATTTTTTCGCCTCGCCGATCGCCTTTTTCGACCAGGCACCGGTGTTGACGTAATCGGCGGAAAGCTTGCCGCGCAACAGGTTCAGCGGAATCATCGAGAACTGCAAATGCGCGCCGCCCTGCAGGAACAGCACCTTGTAATTGGCCGGAATACCCATCAACTCGCGCAGATCGGCTTCGGCCTGCGCATGGATGCCCATGTATTCCTTGCCGCGGTGCGACATCTCCATCACCGACATGCCGCTTCCGTGCCAGTCGAGCAATTCCGCCTGCGCCTGCTGCAACACTGCCTTCGGCAACACTGCCGGTCCTGCGCTGAAGTTATAGATCGTCATGCTGCTTCCTCTCGCGATTAAGTTTTATTCGGATACCTCTTCCGGCTCTGCGATGCGGCTCAAACCCGCCAGTTTGTCGCCATCGTCCAGATTGATCAGGGTCACGCCCTGGGTGGCGCGGCTCATCTCGCGGATTTCTTTCACCCGGGTGCGGATCAGCACGCCGTTGGTGCCGATCAGCATAATCTCGTCGTCCTGATCGACCAGCGTCGCGGCCACCACCTTGCCGTTGCGCCCGGAAGTCTGGATCGCGATCATGCCCTGCGTGCCGCGTCCGTGGCGGGTGTATTCGGTAATCGGCGTGCGCTTGCCGTAGCCGTTCTCGGTTGCGGTCAGCACGCTCTGCTGCTCGTTCTCGGCCACCAGCAAGGCAATCACCTTGCCGCCCTTGGCCAGGTTCATGCCGCGCACCCCGCGCGTCACGCGCCCCATCGAGCGCACGTCGTTCTCGTCGAAGCGCACGGCCTTGCCCTCGTCGGAAAACATCATCACATCGTGTTTCCCATCCGTCAGCGCCACCCCGATGAGGAAATCGCCCTCGTCCAGATTGATGGCGATGATCCCCTTGGCGCGCGGGTTGGCAAAATCCGACAGCGGCGTTTTCTTCACCGTGCCGTCGCTGGTGGCGAAGAACACAAACTGGTCGTCGGCAAACTGGCTCACCGGCAGAATCGCGTTGATCTGCTCGCCCGCCTCCAGCGGCAGCAGGTTGACGATGGGCTTGCCGCGGCTGATGCGCGTGCCCTGCGGCACTTCATACACCTTAAGCCAATAGACGCGGCCGCGGTTGGAGAAGCACAGGATGTAATCGTGGGTATTGGCGATGAACAGGTTGTCGACGAAATCGTCTTCCTTGGTCGATGCCGCCTGCTTGCCGCGCCCGCCGCGTTTCTGCGCGCGGTATTCGTCCAGTTTCTGCGCCTTCATGTAGCCGCTGTGGGACAGGGTGACCACCACGTCTTCCGGCGCGATCAGGTCTTCCATGCTCATGTCCTGCGTGTGGGTGATGATCTCGCTGCGGCGCGCGTCGCCAAACTGCGCGCGGATCGTTACCAGTTCGTCGGAGATGATCTGGGTGACGCGTTCCGGCCGGGCCAGAATGTCGAGCAGGTCGGCGATCCTGTCCATCACTTCGCGGTATTCGCCGACGATCTTGTCCTGCTCCAGGCCGGTCAGGCGTTGCAGGCGCAATTCCAGAATCGCCTGCGCCTGTGCGTCGGAAAGAAAATATCCCCTGTCCTGCAACATGCCGAATTCCGGCGCCAGCCCTTCCGGGCGCGAGGCCGCGTTGACGCGGCTCAACATATCCTCGACCAGCGACGAGCGCCAGCCGCGCGCCATCAGGTCACGCTTGGCATCGGCGGGGGTCGGCGCCGCCTTGATCAGCGCGATGATCTCGTCCACATTGGACAAGGCGACCGCCAGACCTTCCAGAATATGGCCGCGCTCGCGCGCCTTGCGCAATTCAAAAATGGTGCGGCGGGTGACCACTTCGCGCCGGTGACGCAGAAAAGCCTGGATGACTTGTTTGAGGTTCAGCAGCTTCGGCTGGCCATCGACGATGGCGACCATGTTGATGCCGAAACTGTCCTGCATCTGGGTGGCTTTGTACAGCTTGTTCAGGATCACGTCGGCGTTCTCGCCGCGCTTCAGCTCGATCACCGCGCGCATCCCGGACTTGTCCGATTCGTCGCGGATTTCGGAGATGCCTTCCAGCGTCTTCTCGCGCACCATCTCGCCGATCTTCATCAGCAGACTGGCTTTATTCACCTGATACGGCAGCTCGTCGATGATGATGGCCTGGCGATCGCCCTTGCCGATATCCTCGAAGTGGGTGCGGGCGCGCATCACCACACGGCCGCGCCCGGTGCGGTAGCCTTCCTTCACCCCGGCCAGACCATAGATGAAACCGGCGGTGGGAAAATCCGGTGCCGGCACCAGCTCGATCAACTCTTCGATGTCCATCTCGGGGTTGCGTAGCAACGCGAGACAAGCATCCACCACCTCGGTCATGTTATGCGGCGGAATATTGGTCGCCATGCCCACCGCAATGCCGGAAGAACCGTTCACCAGCAGATTGGGGAAGCGCGCCGGAAACACCAGTGGCTCGTGCTCGGAACCGTCATAGTTCGGGCCGAAATCCACCGTCTCCTTGTCGAGATCTTCCAGCAACTGGTGCGCGATCTTCGCCATGCGGATTTCGGTGTAACGCATCGCCGCCGCATTGTCGCCATCGACCGAACCGAAGTTGCCCTGGCCGTCCACCAGCGTGTAGCGCAGCGAAAAATCCTGCGCCATGCGCACGATGGTGTCGTACACCGCCGTGTCGCCGTGCGGGTGGTATTTACCGATCACATCACCGACGATACGCGCCGATTTCTTGTAAGCACGGTTCCAGTCGTTGTTAAGCTCGTGCATCGCGAACAGCACGCGGCGATGCACCGGC
>PCWU01000122.1:0-1823 GCA_002787455.1 Gallionellaceae bacterium CG11_big_fil_rev_8_21_14_0_20_60_62
TTCCACCCGGCCCGTCCCCTCAAGATAAGCCTTAATGGCCCGCATGGCTTCGGCGGCGTATTGCTGACCACCGCTCTGCTGCAGGAACACCATCGCACGCTGTTTGCACTCAGATTCGCCACCATGGCCGATCGATGCGACGACTTGACTGAAGCACCTATTGAACTCGGCAACCGCCAACTGGGCCTTTGGTGAAAGTTCGGCAATCTGGCCGTTGATCTCTTGGCCATTGAGCATGCTCGGTTGAAATACGAGAACCCACAATCCCGCGATGACGGCGACGAATGCGGCGATTCTCAACAATCCAGCCAGTATTCTGAACGCCACATAGGCGACCAGGACTCCGACTGCCACCAGAATGAACTGCTCCATCGTAAAATTCAGCATAGGTATCTACCGTCAGTGAGCCGTACTGCTTGGTGGCATGCCATCCTTGCAAATATTCAACTCGTAATTCAGCGTGAAGTCCGTTTTAGGGCCTTCCTTCGTGGGTGTATTGGGCTGAATGAGCTTTACCGCAAGGCGGCTGCATCCTTCCTCCTTGTAGCGCCAGACCGTGGACACTTCGCCCCGCAATGGGTCGGATGAACCGGTGGTTTCATGGATTTTGTCGGCCTCTTTGCCTTCCACGATGCCCGAGGCCACGCCATCAGGCGAGTTGAGCGCACTCATCATCAATGCTTTGACGCTGCCGTAACTTTCAGCATTGGCGACACCGGCCGCCAAAAACACCAAAAGTCCGAGGAGTGCTTTTCTTGTCCGAATCATTGCGCGCCTCTCGTGTAGTAATTATTGAGCTTGTTCTGTACGGACGCGCCAACATCGGTTCCAATGATTCCGGCATCCGGCATTTTCACATTAGCCATGATCTCGGCCTCGAATTCCGCCAAGTCGATTTTGGAAAAATCCAGCGATGTAAATTCATCCGGCGTAAAGCCGGAACAGTCGGTCGCCGGTTTTCCAATCTGCGCGCCACCAGCCGTATTCACGATTCTGGCCAGGCGAGAATTGAAGCAGCAGTAGGATTCTGTTACCTCAATACAACTAATAGCTTTCTTTGAACAATGACTCTCGTTGAACCGGCAAAGCCCTTGCCCTTTTTTCATGGCGAGCATTCTTTCCGGCTCTTCGCAGGCAAGATAATCCATCACCACCATGATCGCGACCTGAATAGCAAGGGTTGTAGGGTCGAAAGCTACTGTGAATCCAGCTTCTACAGTAGCTCCGGCAGCAGCGGCCTCGCCGGCTGCCGCTGCCGCTGCTGCCGATGCCCCCGCTGCCGTGGCTTCAGCAATAGCAGCAGTGCTGGCTGCCGCTGCCGCCTCCACGCTGGCCGCCGCTGCCGCCTCCGTCGCATATGTGGCCGTAAAACCGTACATGGAAAGGGATGCAGAAAATCCGCCGGCAGCGGCAGCACCAGCAGTACTGGTGGCAGCACCAGAGGCTGCGGCCATTGAACTGACACCCGTGGCAACCGATGACGCGCCAAACATCGCGTCATACACATATGAGCTACCGTACTTCAGCACCTGTCCTGCCGTACTGGCGGCAGCCATAACCGTATAGCCCATAATAGAGGCATTGCTCATGCCAGCACCACCGCCGTCGGCTTTGCAGCAATTGCCAAGTCCGCCAAGTTTGTTTTTGCAACTTCCTCCCTCACCCCCAAAAATTTTCAGGGTTGCCGGATCCATGTAGTTTCCGGCCTCGCGCATTGCCTCCATCATGGCCGTTGCTTTCGCCAAGTCGGTATCCGGGGTATGTCCGGTGTCAAAGCAGTTTCCGCCAACACAATATTGACTGCTGCCGCAATCAACGACACT
>PCWU01000122.1:1841-3270 GCA_002787455.1 Gallionellaceae bacterium CG11_big_fil_rev_8_21_14_0_20_60_62
CAGCCTTGTCCTGGCAACTGTAGACGTTTTCGGTGAGTATGCAGGTATTGTTGAGGCCGTAGCTGACACATTTCGAGGAGCTGAGTGTGCATCCCTTGTTTTGCAGGGCGGCGCAATCCGATTTGATCGGCCCCATGCACGAATAATCGTCGCGCCACGCCCAGCAATCCTTGGCCACAGCCAGCCCGTTGATGATTCGTGTCCCACCCGGTTCCGTGCAGGTATGTGCCGCCAGTGTACAAGTCGGGTTCGACGCAAGGGAATTGCAAGCTGCACTATCGATGGTGTCAGATGCGATGGTGTGGGTTGTATCCAGCTTGACCGTGCCTGCCGGCGCAGCGACGCTTGCGCCGCACTGCCAAGTGTTCGTCCACTTCATGCAGCCGGTGCCCAATAGCGTATCTGACGTGGCGCATACCGATCCTGTCTGGTGACATTCAGGCACCTGTTTGATCGCCGCACAATAATCAACGGCATCCGGCTTGAGGCAAGTATAAGTGTCCTCATAGTTCCAACACGACAACCCTAATTGAGACAGACAAACCTGGTTTCCGCCCACCATTTTGCACGGGGTGGAATCAACGCAAATCGAACCGGTTTTCTTGCAATCTGCCGCCATTGAAATCCCGGAAAGCGCAAGCAATGCCCCGGAAAGAATTAGACGCGTTATCATTTTGCTCTGGCCTCCATGGCGGCGCATTGGTTGTTGGTTGAAGCGCTACAATTGACCGGACAGAATTGGCGCGTTCGGATCTGGATGGCCCCCTCACCCAAACCCGCCACGATGGTGCGCACGAAAATCGTATTTGCACCGGTCTTGAGGAACGGTTTGAGATCGATATTCAGTCCAATATTCCAGTTCGTTCTGAGTTCGGGAAAGCTTTCACAGGTGGCGCAGTAACGGACGAATGGCAATATATAGAATCCGCAAGCTCTTCTTGTGTCTGTGCATCTTCTTTTATAGAAGGCCTCCAGGCGGTCGCCCCCTTTGGGCCCCACATAAACCACCGTACCGTTGATACTCACCAGCAACCAATCGTCAAACGCGGCGCGCACCAAGCTAAACAAGGAAACAAGAGCCACATCCTTTACGGTGAAGGTCATAGTGCGGTCGTACACCGTCCCCCATCCACCCCAATAGTTATCGGCGATGGTGCCGAATTGGAGGATGTAGTTGCCCGCTCCGTCAGGCTTAAATGTTGTGGCCATGTCACCAGCCCAACTATTCGGCACGATGCCACCGCGATCGCACCCATCCCCGCCACCGGTGCAAGTCACGCTGGAGATGCGGTTGCATTTCAGATTTTCGTAGCCTTTTGTTGTCTTGTCGCACTGGTAATTGGTATTGGCATCCACCACCACAGAGCGCCCGAGTGCGCAGGACTGACTGACCGAACTTGTGAAGTCGTGACACACCTCTGTGATTGTG
>PCWU01000153.1:0-533 GCA_002787455.1 Gallionellaceae bacterium CG11_big_fil_rev_8_21_14_0_20_60_62
TGTGCGCTACGCGTTGAAGTACAAATATCCGCTGGACGGGATCGAGGCGTGGGACCCGCTGCCGGGGCGGACGGATTGGGATAAAGGCAACTAACGGGCATGGCAAAGAGCCGCCCCCGATGATGAAACGACCGGGATAGCAGACTTTCTGCCGTAGGAGCGGCTTTAGCCGCGAAATCGTCCTTCGCGGCTAAAGCCGCTCCTACCCTCCTGCCCTGTCTTTTACGCTAAAGGGGGGCGGAACAAGTGGCTACACCGGCGAAAGCGGGTGTCCAATTGGGAAACAAATTCCCATGCAAAGCGGGATAAATTTTGGTTTTCTCCTGCTTCGCAGCAATGTTTTTCGCCGGATTCCGGCCTGCGCCGGAATGACGGCGTGACACCTTCGGGTGTCGGATTGGGCGCGGGCCATGTTGTAAAGCAAGGAGACCATACCTAATGGCGATTTATGCGATAGGCGACATTCAGGGGTGTTACGAAGAATTGCAGCAGTTGCTGCAGCAGATCCGTTTCGACCCGGCACAGGACAAGCT
>PCWU01000153.1:554-1864 GCA_002787455.1 Gallionellaceae bacterium CG11_big_fil_rev_8_21_14_0_20_60_62
TCACGGTGCTGGGCAATCACGATCTGCATCTGGTCGCGGTGGCGGCGGGCATCGGCAAGTTGCACAAGAGCGATACGCTGGACGAGATTCTCGCCGCGCCGGATCGGGATGAATTGCTGCACTGGCTGCGCCGGCAGAAGTTGGCGCATCTGGAGAACGGTCATCTGCTGGTGCATGCGGGGGTGTTGCCGGGATGGACGGCCAACAAGGCGCTGCAGTTGGCGCGCGAAGTCGAGTCGGTGTTGCGCGGCGACGACTATGTGGATTTCATCCGGCAGATGTACGGCAACGCGCCGCAAGCCTGGCAGGAGGATCTGTCCGGCTACAACCGTCTGCGCGCCATCGTCAATGCGTTTACGCGCTTGCGCGTCTGCTCGCCGCAGGGCGAGATGGAATTCAAATTCAAGGGCGAGGTGGAGCACATTCCGCCGGGCTATTTGCCCTGGTTCGAGGTGCCGGGACGCAAGAATACGGATGCAACGGTGATCTTTGGCCACTGGTCGGCGCTGGGGCTGGTGGTGCGCGACAATGTCATCGCGCTGGATACCGGTTGCCTGTGGGGCGGGCCGATGACGGCCATCCGCCTGGAAGACCGCCAACTATTCAGGGTTCCGTGCAGTAATCCGGTGGCCAAAAATTGGTGATTTCTGGCAGGGTTGGCGGGGGCTGGTCACACGGGATTGAGATTGAATCCGCCGCGTAATTAATTTTCCGAAAGAACGTTACCCCTGCACATTTCGAGGCGTTACCCGCATCATTTTTCATGTGGGCGTAACGTGGGGACGGGGTGTGTGTGGCAATTTACGCGGGTATTAAGTGACCTGAACGGGGATTCCCCGCATTTTTTATAAAACGGCTGCCGGGGCTGACTGCTTCGCAAGCGCCACCTTCTTGTTTGAAAATGGCTGATGGGATACGACTCCGGTCATCGAAAAAAGGCGTAATCCGGATTAAAGGATTGCGCTTTATGTCCGCAAAAAAAACCGGTAATGCGCCAGGCATCACCGGTTTTATCAACTTGCTTGCCGGACATTAGCGTCTGCGTTTTTGTTGCGGCACAAAGGCGCCGCGGCCTTCGATGTGGCGGAATGTGATGCGGGCTTTGCTCAGGTCGTAGGGGGAAAGTTCCAGCGAAACCTTGTCGCCGGCGATGATGCGAATGTGGTTCTTTTTCATCTTGCCCGCGCTGTAGGCGATGAGCTGGTGGCCGTTGTCCAGTGTGACGCGATAGCGCGAGTCCGGCAGCACTTCATCAACGACGCCATCCATTTCAAGTAATTCTTCTTTTGCCATGCATATCTCCTGATAAA
>PCWU01000153.1:1873-2258 GCA_002787455.1 Gallionellaceae bacterium CG11_big_fil_rev_8_21_14_0_20_60_62
GATAAAACAACGGGGCGCGACCCCAGTGGTGCGATACTTCGAGACGGCAAGGGGATGAAAGAATGGCTGCCGCGAGTGCGGGAAGCCTGACAACGACACGAGCGCCTGATGATCGCGGCGCGCACTATGTACTGATTCGCCGCGAATGGCAAATAAAATGTGCATCCCCGGCGGAGCGAGCGGCGGGGGAAAATCCCAATTAACCCATTAGGCCGTCATACCGGCGCAGGCCGGTATCCAGATCATTACAGATTCCCTACGCAAGTGGGACAACACCTTGGTTTTGTCCGCTTTGCGGAACATTTTTTATTGCTGGATACCGGCCTGCGCCGGTATGACGCAGTTTTTTCTAATGGGTTTTTGGAATGGATTTTCTGGAATAAAA
>PCWU01000153.1:2293-2467 GCA_002787455.1 Gallionellaceae bacterium CG11_big_fil_rev_8_21_14_0_20_60_62
GTTTACGGAGAAAAAAAATGACAGCCACAGGAAAATCGGGTTATCCCGTCTTAATCATTGGCGCCGGTCGGGGCGGTACCGCCCTGCTGGAAATGTTCCTGGAGGAGCGTCTGGTCAATGTGGTTGCCATCGTGGATACCAGTGCCGGCGCCCCCGGGATTCATCTGGCACAAC
>PCWU01000153.1:2490-5139 GCA_002787455.1 Gallionellaceae bacterium CG11_big_fil_rev_8_21_14_0_20_60_62
CAAACAATACCCGGACTGCATCGTGTACAACTTGTCGCATGATGACTCGGTCGCCGATGCGGCGGAACGCATCTTTGGCGACAAACGGGTGGCCGGCGGCACCGAGGTGAAGCTGTTCTGGCAAATGGTCACGAATCTGAAGCAGGTCAAACTCGAATTGGAAAAGAGCCAGAACCAGTTGCAGTCCATCATCCATAACGTGATGGACGGCATCATCACGCTGGACGAATCCGGGCGGATAGAGGGGTTTAATCCGGCGGCGCAAAAGATATTCGGCTGCCGACAACAGGATATCCAGGGGGCGGACATCGGCTTGCTGGCGCCCGATCTGGCGCAGGGCTCCGCCGATGTGCCACAAGGCATGCCACGGCAGGCGCTGCTCGATCGGATCGGTATGCGCGGCGGTGAAATGCCTGCACTGCGCCGGAACGGCGAGGCGTTTCCGATGGAGCTGTCGTTGTCGGAGATGCAGCTGGGCGGCGTGCGTTATTTCATCGGCATCGTGCGCGATATCACGGAGCGCAAACAGGCCGAACTGAAAATCGCCCATCTGGCGCACCATGACTTTCTCACCGACTTGCCCAACCGTGCCTATTTTGCCGAGATTCTGGATCACTCCATCGCTCTTTCCGGGCGTAGCCACAGCAAATTGGCGGTGATGTTTCTCGATCTGGACGGCTTCAAGAAAATCAACGATTCGCTGGGGCACGAGGCGGGCGACCTGCTGTTGCAGGGCGTCGCGCACAGATTGCAGGCGACGGTGCGCCAGTCGGATGTGGTGGCGCGCATCGGCGGCGACGAGTTCATTCTCCTGCTGGAGAATATCGCCGGCACGGAAAATGCGGCGGCAGTGGCACAGAAAATCATCGCAAACCTCGCGCCGGAATTTGATTTGAACGGCACGCCCGGCCGCGTCGGTGCCAGCATCGGCATCGCGCTCTATCCGCAACACGGGGAAGGCGCAGAGGAGTTGTTGCGCCGTGCGGATGAAGCGATGTACCAAGCCAAGCAAAACGGGAAGAACACCTACCGTTTCACCCCGGATTGACGGGACAGCGGGGGTTGTAGGTCGGGCTTCAGCCCGACAAGGCGGCGAAGAGCAACAACCCCGTCGGGTTAAACCTGGGCCAGTAGGTGTGTGATCATCCGGTGAGCCCGCGCGGCATAACCTCCGCCGAACAGGTTGGCATGGTTGAGGATGTGATACAGGTTATACAAATCCCGGCGCACTTCGTAGCCCGCATCCAGCGGCCACGCGGCGCGGTAGGCCGCATAAAAATCCGCCGGGTAGCCGCCGAACAGTTCCGTCATCGCGAGGTCGCATTCGCGGTCGCCGTAATAGGCGGCGGGATCGAAGATGACCGGTGTGCCGTCGGCCAGATAGCCATGATTGCCGCCCCACAAATCGCCGTGCAGGAGTGAGGGTTGCGGCGCGTAGCCCCCGAAGAAATCCGGCAACCTCTCCAGCAATTTCTCTCCCGCTCTTGGCAGTTCCTCGCCATAGCCGTTGTCTGCGGCGAGGCGCAACTGGAATCCCAGGCGCTGTTCGTGCCAGAAATCGATCCAGTTATCCGTCCATTGGTTCGGTTGCGGTGTGCTGCCGATGAAGTTGTCCCGCGCGAAACCGAAATGGTCTGCGCTGTGGCGATGCATGGCCGCGAGCTGTTCACCGAGCCGGCGCGCATCGCCATGTTGAGTCAATTCCATATATTCGAGCAGCAGAAAACACTGTTGATCAAAGCAGCCCTGCGCGACCGGTTGCGGAACGCGCAGGGTGTTGGTCGCGGCGATGGTTTCCAGCCCCGCCGCTTCGGCTACAAACAGTGCGCGATGACGCGCATCGTTGAGCTTGAGGAAATAGCAAAAGCCGTCGTGTCCTTCAAGGCGATAACTGTCGTTGATGTCGCCACCGCCGACCGGTGTTGCACGCCGCGCCGCGAACCGGCGCCGTGTCGCGGCGCTGATGAGGGTGGACAGAGGGGCGAGGAGTTGCGGGTTCATTTCATGGTGCTGGTGCAAACGACGTCATTCCGGCGAGGTTGGCGTAATGGAATAACCGGGTAGGAGCGGCTTCAGCCGCGAAGGATGATTTCGCGGCTGAAGCCGCTCCTACTGAAGCTGTTCCTACGGCAGAAAGCCTTCTTCCCCGGCCGTTTCATCATCGGGGGCGGTTCTTTGCCATGCCCGTTAGGAATGGCAGCATAGCTACAACGTGATGCGCGAGCCGAAATGCTGCCGGTACAAGTCCATCAGTTCTAAGCGCGAGTATTGGTGGTTCTGCCCGCCACGGCTGGCGATTTTGAGAGCGCCCATGAGCGAGGCGAGGCGTCCCGTGGTCTCCCAGTCCCATCCGGCCTGGATGCCGTACAGCAGGCCGGCACGGTAGGCATCGCCGCAGCCGGTGGGATCGACGATGGCGGCCGGTTTGGGGGTGGGGATGGAGAATTCCTTGCCGCCGGCGCGAATCAGCGAGCCGTCGCTGCCAAGGGTGACGACCAGCGCCTTGACCCGGTCGGCGATCTGATTCAGCGTCTTGCCGGTCTTGTCCTGCAGCAGTTTGGCCTCGTAGTCGTTCACCGTAACGTAAGTGGCCTGCTCGACCATGCGCAACAGTTCCGGCCCGGAAAACATCGGCATGCCCTGGCCCGG
>PCWU01000086.1:0-5626 GCA_002787455.1 Gallionellaceae bacterium CG11_big_fil_rev_8_21_14_0_20_60_62
GAAAGCCAGCGCCATGTTTTGCCCGCGGCCAAAGAAGGAAAATCCCAGCACGCCGACCACTTTGTCCACCTGCGGCTGTTGCAGGAAATACTGCTCCACCCTTTCCAACACCGCCTGCGATCGTTCGCGGGTGGCGGCGGGCGGCAACTGGATCGCGGTGATGAGATAGCCCTGGTCTTCCTGCGGCAGAAAGCTGCCCGGCAATTTGTCGTAGATCCAGACGGCGGCGATGACAATCACCGCGTAAATCAGCAGCGACCGTACCAGCCGGCGGGTGGCGACCGCCACGCCGCTGACGTAGCGCGCCGTCAGGCGCTCGAACCAGCGGTTGAAGCGGCCGTGGAAACCGCGCTCCAGACTGGCCGCGTCATGTTTGAGCAGGCTCGCGCACAGCGCCGGGGTCAGGGTCAGGGCAAAAAAGGCGGAGAACGCCATGGTGACCAGCAGGGTCACGGCAAACTGGCGGTAAATGGCGCCGGTGGAGCCTCCAAAGAACGCCATGGGCACGAACACCGCCATCAGCACCAGGGTGATTGCAATAATCGCGCCGGTGATTTCGCCCATCGCCACCCGTGTCGCCTCGCGCGGTGACAAATGCCGGGTGCGCATATTGCGCTCGACGTTTTCCACCACCACGATGGCATCGTCCACCACCGTGCCGATCGCCAGCACCATCGCGAACAGGGTCAGCACGTTGATCGAAAAGCCGAAGACATACAAACCAACCAGTCCGCCCATCAGGGACACCGGCACCACGATGGCGGGAATCAGCGTGGTGCGCCAGTTGCCGAGGAAGATATACATCACCAGCACCACCAGCGCCGCCGCTTCCAGCAGAGTCTTGGCCACTTCGCGGATCGACAGTTCGATGAAGCGGGTGGTGTCGTAGGGCACCAGCCATTCCATGCCCTGCGGGAAAAAGCGCGACAATTCCTCCATTTTGGCGCGCACCCCCTGCGCCGTCGCCAGCGCGTTCGCCCCCGGCGTGGTGCGGATCGCCATGCCGGCAATCGGTTTGCCGTTCAGGCGCGCGCTGCGGTTGTAGTCCTGCGCGCCCAGCTCGATGCGGGCAATGTCCTTGAGGCGCACGATGGCGCCGTCCGGCATGGCGCGCAGCACGATGTTGCCAAAATCTTCCGGGGTGGCCAGACGGCCGCGCGCGGCGATGACCGCGTTGACTTCCTGCCCCGGTGCGACCGGAAGCTGGCCCACTTCGCCCAGCGCCAGCAGATTGTTTTGCGCGCGCACGGCGCGGGCGATCTCGGCGGGCGTGATGGCATAGGATTCGAGTTGCGCCGGCTTGAGCCAGATGCGCATCGAATACTCGGTGCCGAACAGCAGCACTTCACCCACGCCCGGTACGCGCAGTAGCGGCTCCAGCACGCTGGCGGTGGCATAGCTGCCCAGATCGACGGCGTCTAGCGATTCGTCTGGCGAGGTCAGCGCCACCACCAGGATGAAATTGCGCCCGGCGCGGGTCACCGTTACGCCCAGCCGGCGCACATCGTCCGGCAGGCGCGCCTCCACCCGTTTGATGCGGTTCTGCGCCTCGACCGAGGCAAACTGGATGTCGGTGCCGGGTTTGAATGTGAGCGAAACCTGGCCGGAGCCGACCTGCGAGCTGGAATCCATGTACAGCAAATTCTCGATGCCGTTCATTTCCTGCTCGATCAGCTGCACCGCGCTTTGCTCCACCACCTGCGCCGAAGCGCCCGGGTAGTTCACTGAAATATCCAGTGCGGGCGGCGCCACCGAGGGATATTGGGCAACCGGCAGGGCGCGCAACGCCAGCACCCCGGCGAAGGTGACAAGAATGGCGATCACCCAGGCAAAAATCGGACGGTCGATGAAATAGCGGGCGAGCATGGCGGACCTTAAGGTTTGGCTGCCGGTGGCGCCGCAGCGGGCGCGGGTTGCCCCGCCGGCACTGCTGTGACGACGGATCCCGGGCGGGCTTTTTGCAGGCCGTTGACGACAATCTGTTCACCGCCCTGCAAGCCGCTGCTGACGATGAAATCACTGTCGGCCATGCCGCCGGTCAAAACCGGCAGCGGCACCACCTTGCCATCGGCTGCCACGGACAGCACGAACTGGCCTTGGGGGCCGATTTGCACCGCGCGCTGCGGCACCCGCAAGGCATTGTGTTGCTGGGCTTGCGGAAAACGTACGCGCACAAACATGCCGGGCAGCAACTCGCGCTTGGGATTGGGGAATTCGGCGCGCAGACCAACCATTCCGGTGGCCGGATCGACCGCCATGTCGGAGAAAAATATCCTCCCGCGCCTGGAATAGGTGCTGCCGTCTTCGAGCAGCAATTCCACTTCAGGGCTGGCGGCACGGTGCAGAGTTCCGCCGTCAATCGCGCGCCGCAAGCGCAGCAAATCAGTGCCGGGCTGGCTGAAGTTGACGTAAATCGGATCGAGTTGCTCGATGGTGGCGAGCAGGGTGGCCGCGCTTTTGCTCGCCAGCGCGCCTTCGGTCACTGCGGCGCGGCCGATGTGGCCGCTGATGGGGGCGGGCACATTGGCGTAGCGCACATCCTCCTCGGCGCGCACCAGCGCCGCTTCGGCCTGCCTCGCGCGGCTGACCGCAAGATCATGAGCCTGCCGGCTGACCATGCCCTTTTCCAGCAGGCGGCGCGACCGCTCGGTGGCTTGTTGCGCGGCCAGCGTATCTGCTTTGGCCGCCGCCAGTGCGGCCAGATAACTCCGCGCATCGATGCGGAACAGTTGGGTGTCTGCCTTGACTTCGCTGCCCTCGCGAAACAGACGCTGTTCCACCACGCCATCGACGCGCGCCCGCACCTGCGCGGTGCGATAAGCCTGCACGCGTCCGGGCAAGTCCCGGGTCAGCGTTGCGTTGCCCGCCGTGACAGTGATGACTTCGACTTCAGGCGGGGGCGGCATGCCGCCGGCGGGCGCACCGGGTGCGGCGGGTTTGTCGCCGCAAGCGTTTAGCAGCAGCGGCAACAGGATGATTGAAATATTCTGGCGGAGGCTCATTTGAAGTTTTTTGCGGGTATGCCGTGACGGGCGAGTGTAGCAAAGGATGCTGGAATAACAACCGCGCCGGGGCTATTGTTTGAGTGCCAGCGCGCGTTCGTATAGCGTGTTCTTGTTGAGACCGGTGATCTGTACTGCCAGACCGACCGCCTGTTTCAGGGGTAACCCGGCCAGCAACACCGCCAGCACCCGCTCCGCCTGCGCATCCAGATCGTCATTGCGTGGTGCGGCGCCCGACACCAGCAGCACGAATTCGCCGCGCTGGTTGTTCGGGTCGCTGTGCAGCCAGGCTAGCGCCGTGCCCAGCGGGCAGCGGTGGATGCTTTCAAATAATTTGGTCAACTCGCGCGCGAACACGATCTCGCGCGCGTCGCCGAACACTGCGTGCAGGTCGGTGACGCACTCGAGGATGCGGTGCGGCGCTTCGTAGAACACCAGGGTGCAGGGCAGGTCGGCCAGCGATTGCAGCGCGGCGCGGCGCGCCGCCGACTTGTTCGGCAGAAAACCGTGGAACAGGAAATGCGGATTGACCAGGCCGGAGGCGGAGAGGGCGGCGATGGCGGCCGAGGCACCGGGAATCGGAATGACGCGAAAGCCGGCCGCGCGCACCGCCTCGACCAGCAGTGCGCCGGGGTCGCTCACTGCCGGTGTCCCCGCATCGGTCACCAGCGCCACGCTATTCCCCTGTTGCAACAGGGTGACGATCTTTTCTGCCCCGGCCCGCTCGTTGTGCTGGTGCAGGGCGAGCAGTTTGGCGTCGCCGATGCCGTGGTGCTGCAACAAATGGCGTGTATTGCGCGTATCCTCCGCCGCCACGACCCCGACCGCGCCGAGCACATCCAGCGCGCGCAGCGTAATGTCACCCAGATTTCCAATCGGGGTGGCGACTACATATAATGCGCATTCGATTTTTTGATTGGCCCTGATATGCAAACTCGAAATACCGGAATGATTGGATGGCGCGGACTGCTGGTCGCGGCACTATACGTGAGCCTGTTTGGCTGCGCCACTGCGCCAACACCTGCCCCCGTCACTCCGCCGACCTCCGCAGCCGCACCGCCGGCGGCCGAAATGCCGGCCGTCGAACTGGGCACGCTGCCCGCCCAGGAATTGCCCAGGGCGCAACCTTTGTTGCCGCCGCTGGCGGAAGGTGCCGAGCACCATATCGCGCTGATCCTGCCGTTGCGCTCCGCCGTGTTCGGACGCGCGGCGGAGGCGGTGGAGCGGGGTTTTCTCGAAGCCGCCGCGCTACAGCCGGGAGATCTGCCGGTGCACATTTATACCGCCAATGACGAAGCTTTTGAAGCCGCCGCCTTGTACCGACAAGCCGTCAGCTCGGGCGCGCTGGCGGTGGCCGGGCCGCTCACCCGTGAAGGTGTCGCGGCGCTGGCCGCCGAAGAAAAGTTGCCGCTGCCCACGCTGGCGCTGAACCTGCTCGACACCCCGCGCGAGGATGCGCTGTATTTCTTTGGTCTGCCGCCGGAAAGCGAAGTGCTGCAACTGGCACAATGGGCCGCCGCCTCGGGCATGCTGACCGCCACCGTGGTGCGCACCGACACCGCCTATTCGCGCCGTCTGGCCGAGGCGTTCAGCGCGGTGTGGCAACAGGGCGGCGGCAGCCTGATGCCGGAAATCGTGTATCAGGGCGACCCGAGCGAGATTCGCACCTTGTCCGGCCAGCCGGGGGAGATGGTATTCCTCGCCGCCGAGGCGGACAGGGCGCGCCTGATGCGGCCTTATATTTACACCGACATTCCGGTGTATGCCACCTCGCAGGTGTTTGTCGGCAACCAGTACAGACTGCGCAACTTCGATCTGGCCAATGTCCATTTCGTCGATATGCCCTGGGTGCTGCAAGCGGATCATCCGGCGGTCATGGTTTATCCGCGCGCGGAACCGCCCTTGCCGCTGGAGATGGAACGCCTGTACGCGCTGGGGGTTGACGCTTACCGCCTGCTGCAGGTGCTGTATCGCCACGAGACGCTGAATGCGCTGCCGCTGGACGGGGTGACCGGCAAACTGACACTGGACGGGCATCGTGTGCGGCGCGAGGCGATGAAAGCGGAGATGCGCGACGGCCAGGGGGTAGCGCTGGAAGGTGGCCGTCTGTCCGCCAATCCGGCGGACTAGCCGCCATGAAGTCTGGCGCGCAGGCAGAACAAACCGCCGCGCGGTTCCTGCAGCGCCAGGGTTTGCAACTGGTAGAGGCTAACTATCGTTGCCGTTTTGGCGAAATCGACCTGATTCTGCGCGATGGCGCGACACTGGTGTTTGCCGAAGTCCGCTTGCGCAGCCGGGCCGATTTTGGCGGCGCGGCGGCCAGCATCGATGCGCGCAAGCAACACAAGCTGATTCTCGCCGCCCAGCACTATCTATCCCGTATCGCGCCCGTGCCGCCGTGCCGCTTCGATGCCCTGCTGCTGGCGCAGGCCGACGACGAAAGCGCCATTGAGTGGGTCAAGGGCGCGTTCGAATTGGGTTAAAATCAGCCCATTTTAAATTGGAGTTCCACCGACATGCCTTTTGCCAAACGCGTCAGCAAACATTTTGACGACAGCGCCGCCGTCAACCTGCAAAGCAAGCAGGTGTTGGCCGCGCCCATCGCGCGTGCCGCGCAGGCAATG
>PCWU01000086.1:5648-11946 GCA_002787455.1 Gallionellaceae bacterium CG11_big_fil_rev_8_21_14_0_20_60_62
GCCGAGCTGATTAACCGCTTTGAAATCGAGCGCCCGGGCTTGCCGGCGGTGGCGCTCACCACCGACAGCTCGGTGCTGACATCCATCGCCAACGACTATGATTTTGCGCAGATTTTCTCCAAGCAGTTGCGCGCGCTGGGCATGGAAGGCGACGTGCTGGTTGCCATTTCCACCAGCGGCAATTCCGTCAACGTGGTCGAAGCGGTCAACGCGGCACACGAGCGTGGCATGCTGGTGGTGGCATTGACCGGACGCGACGGTGGGCAGCTGGCGGCAATCCTCAACGCAAACGATTTCAACCTTTGCGTGCCGGCCAAAAACACCGCACGGGTGCAGGAAATGCATCTGCTGGTTTTGCACTGTCTGTGCGACGTGATCGACCACATTCTGCTGGGAGGCGAATAATGAAGCGCCGAATCATCCTGATCGCGCTGCTTGTCTTGCTGCAGGGATGCGCTCAGACATCCGGCCCCGGCAGCTCCGCCGCTCACGAGCGGCGCAACGCAGAGGCGTTGCAGGATGACCGCAACATCGAGCACACCGCAAAGCAACGGATCGCGGATAAATACCGGCAGAATGTGCAGGTGAACGTGACCAGCTTCAACCGATTTGTCCTGCTTACCGGACAGGTTCCGGATGAATCCGGCAAGACCGGGATCGAGCGCATCGTGGCAGGCATCGACCGGGTCAGGGGGATCGCCAACGAGTTGCGCGCCGGCAAGAGCGCAACGCCGGGCACCGGCTACAGCGACTCCGGCATCAGCGGCGACGTGCGCGCGCGCCTGCTGGCGCACAAAGCGCATGCGCTCGACCCCATCAGGGTCTTCACCGAAGAAGGGGTGGTGTATCTACTCGGCATCGTCAGCCGCGCCGAAGCCGATGCCGCCTCGGAGATCGCCAGCACCACGGCCGGCGTGCGCAAGGTGGTGCGCGTGTTCGAATATACGGATTGATCCGATCATCTGAGAGGGGAATAAAATGCGACGGAGCCGTTTGTTGTGTTTGCTCGTGTTGGGCGCGGTATTGCAAGGTTGTTTGCCGTTGCTGGCGACCGGGGTCGGCTCGGGCGCATTGATGGCGACCGACCGCCGCAGCAGCGGAATTTATATCGAGGACGAGGCGATCGAGAACAAGGCATTGTCCCGCATTGGAGCGCAATTCAAAGAAAGAGTGCACGTCAACGTGACCAGCTTCAACCGCAAGATGCTGCTTACCGGCGAGGTGCCGGATGAGACGACCCGGGCAGAAATCGGCAAGATCGCGGCGGCTGTCGAAAATGTGCGCGATGTGCACAACGCGACGGTTATCGCCCTGCCGAGCTCGCTGACCTCGCGCAGCAACGATGCGCTGCTGACTTCAAAAGTGAAATTTAATTTCACCAACAACAAGCGCTTTAGTCCCAGCCACGTCAAAGTGATCACCGAGAACGAGACGGTATATCTGCTTGGTCTTGTCAAGCGCGTCGAGGCCGATGCCGCCTCGGAAATCGCCAGCACCACGGCCGGCGTGCGCAAGGTGGTGCGCGTGTTTGAGTATCTGGACTGAACGTGGCTTATCCCGCGCCCGGTTTCGAGAGCAAACTTTGTGCGGCGGATGAATTCGCCGCCAGAGCCTCCGCCCTGCCGCGTCCGCTGGTGTTCACCAACGGCTGTTTCGACCTGTTGCATCGCGGCCACGTCACCTGTCTGGCGCAGGCGCGCGCGCTGGGCGCCGCGCTCATCGTCGGCGTCAACAGCGATGCCTCGGTCAAGCGGCAAGGCAAGGGCGGCGAGCGTCCGATCAACAACGAGGCCGACCGCCTGGCGGTGCTGGCCGCGCTGGAATCAGTCAGCCTGGTGGTGATATTCGAAGAGGACACGCCGCTGAAGCTGATCTTAACCGCCCATCCGGACGTGCTGGTAAAAGGCGGCGACTGGCAGCCGGAGAACATCGTCGGCAGTAAAGAGGTGCAGGCTTGGGGCGGCAGTGTCAGCAGTATCCCGTTTCTGCATCAACGTTCAACCACCGCATTACTCAGGAAAATCCGCGCGCTATGACACCCACCGAAATCACCCTGCACCAGCAATCCAGAATTCTCGAGATCGCGTTCGACGACGGCGCGCGCTACAAATTGCCGGCAGAATTCCTGCGCGTTCATTCGCCCTCCGCCGAAGTGCGCGGACACGGCAAGGGGCAGGAAACCCTGCAAACCGGCAAACACAACGTCGGCATCAAGGCCGTCGAGCCGGTTGGCGTGTACGCGCTCAAGATCGAATTCGACGACGGCCACGACACGGGGCTATTCTCGTGGAACTATCTGCACGAGCTGGGGCAATATCAGGATGCCATGTGGCACGATTACCTGACCAAACTCGAAGCAGCCGGCGCGAGCCGCGATAAATAGTTTCCATCACACCGGCGAAGGCCGGTGTCCGGTGATTTCAAAAACCGGATTCCGGCCCGCGCCGGAATGACAAAACCAAGGAGTTGATTATGAGCAAAACCCACTTTGGATTTCAGACCGTGGACGAGAACGAAAAGGCCAAAAAAGTGGCCGGCGTGTTCACCTCGGTCGCCGGCAAATACGACCTCATGAACGACCTCATGTCGGCCGGACTGCACCGCGTGTGGAAACCGTTCGCGGTCGGCCTCGCCAACGTGCGCGAAGGCCAGCGCGTGCTCGATGTGGCGGGCGGCTCGGGCGATCTGACGAAACTGTTCCTGAAAAAAGTCGGGCGCGGCGGGCAGGTCGTTCTTACCGACATCAACAACGCCATGCTGCGCGTCGGCCGCGACCGCATGCTCGACAATGGCACGCCCACCCCGGTGGCCCAGTGTGACGCCGAAAAATTGCCCTTCCCCGACAATTACTTCGACTGTGTCAGCATCGCCTTCGGCCTGCGCAACGTGACCCGCAAGGAAGCCGCCCTGCGCGAGATGCGCCGCGTGCTCAAACCGGGCGGCCGCCTGATCGTGCTGGAATTCTCCAAGATCGCCAAACCGCTGGAGAAAATGTACGACCTGTATTCGTTCAAGCTGCTGCCCAAAATGGGCCGGCTCATCGCCAACGACGCCGACAGCTACCGCTACCTCGCCGAATCCATCCGCATGCACCCGGGGCAGGAAGAGTTAAAACAGATGATGGTGGATGCCGGGCTGGAGCGCGTCGAATATTTCAACATGACCGGCGGGGTGGTGGCGGTGCACCGGGGATACAAGCTGTAACGCCCGCCACCCGATTTTCCTATCGGACGCGCTTCAGCCACTCAAGCCCGCCTGTGGCTTGCCACAAGTCCAGATTTTCGGTGCGGTAATACCACGCTTCATCCTTGCCGCCGATCTGCACCAGGCCTTCCCGCAAACGCGGCGGTTTGGGTTTGTCGGCCAGCAGCATTTTGGCAACTTCCGGGTAGCGGCTGCGCGCCGTCTTCAACGCATCGCGTGCCGCCGATTCCTGTTTATCCATGAACAAGGCCAGCACCGTGCCGTACTGAACCGGCGCCATGTCATCGGGAAATTTCCCGGCCAGTGCCAACGCCTCCCTGATGAGGTTCAAACGCAGGTAGTCGTGAATCAGGTAATCGCGCATGCCCTGATTGTCGTTCGGGTTGAGGGTTAGCACCATCCATTCCGCCACGCGCACAGCGACATCGGTGTTATGGGTGAGGCGCGCCATGCGCACCATGCGTTCCAGCACGCTCAAGGCGGGACGGTTTTCCATCCAGCCCCATTCCAGCTTGAGCTTGTCCGCCTTGTACCGTTCGAGGATCAGCTGCAGCAGCGCTTCGGCATGGCGCATGACGGGGAGCAGCACGACTGTCTCGAAGCCATGCGAAAGGCGGGTTTTCTCCACGGTTGCCAGCCAGTCATCCAGGATCTCGAAGCAATTGAAGGCAAGCGGATTGCGTTTCAGCCAATCCACATCTTCTTCCAGACTTTGCGCAAACTCCCCATGCGCCTCCCACTGCGCAAACAGACTCTGCAATTTCTTGTCCATCGCCAGCGGCCCGGCGCTGTCATCCATCGGTTGCAGGGTGTAATGGCATTCAGGCGGCGGCAATTGTTCGATCAGTGCGACGAGTTGCGGCAAGTCCGGACCGAGATCGCGCGCCAGATCGGTCATCGCGTCGGCCACCTCGCCCCGCGCCACACCGCGCAGAAACTCGATCAGCGGGGCATGAATGAATTCCGGGTCGCGCGACAAACGCGCCACCCAGAATTTTGCGCGTTCCGCCGCGCGTTGCCGCTCTCCCTGATTCAGCAGAATGATGATCTCCAGATGCGACAGCGAGGGGTCATTCGGCACCAGCCGCTGCAATTCCTGGAACAATGCCCACGCCTCGACATACTCGTGGTGGTCGGCCAGAATGCAGCAACGTCTCTGCATTGCTGCCGCGCGCAGGCGTTTATCGGGTGCGCCCATGCCGCGTTCCAGCAACTTTTTCTTTTTCAGCGGATTGCCCAGCTCGTCGTAGCAGTCCAGCAGACGGTCGAACGCGCCCTCGGCACGCTCGTCCACCCTGTCCATGTCGGCAAACAATCCTACCAGCAATTTCGCCGCATCCTTGGCGCGCCCGATCTTGATCCACTCGTCTGCCACATGCTCCAGCTCTTCCGGCGACAGATATTCATAGGGCAGGTCGGCACGCTGTTTGGCGGTCAGTGCATCCAGCACATAGCGAAGCAGGCTCAAGTTGGGGAATTGGTCGTTGAAGTCTTCCTCGTGCAGGCAACAATGCTTATATTTTTTCCCGGAGCCGCACGGACAGGGCGCATTGCGTTCTGGCTTGGGAAGCGGGCGCGGACGGAAATGATTCCCCGGCAACGCCGTGCGGTTCCAGATATAGCGTGAAAAAAAACCTTTGAAAGAAGGGCGCGCTGCCGGAACAAGTTTTGTGAAAAAAACCGGGGCAACAGCTTCAGCGTAACGATTGAACCACTCGAAAAAAGCCGTGTGGTCTTCGGTCTTCAGAATTTCCTCCACCGAGCGAATCAGCAGAAATTCAAGATCATCATTCGTGAGTGGGGTGGCCATAACAGTATGAGCAATAAAAAACGGAGCCAATTATACGGGAGGCGCGTCGCCTGTCCAAAGCGCGACAGTCAAAACATCGCCTGCCCGCGCGAGTTGCTGTTGCAGCACAGCGAAAAAAGCCGGACGCTGCGGCGTGCCGAACACCTTGCAGCGCAACGCTTCATCAAGCTGCGCACAAGGCACACCGGCGGGCTGGCCATGCGGCAAGCCGGGCAAAGACGGGGTGATGGAAGGCGCGAAGCAGCAGGCGGAGCAGGAGGGCGGCAGATCATGGCGCGCGATTAAATCCGAGCAGCAGGGCGCTACGGCCCGGATTCAACAAAGCAGCCCCCTTCTGCAAAAGGTGGGGGTGGGGTGGGATTTGATTGCGGCGACGCTGCGCTGAACGAATTTTTGCAGCGCCAAACGGGCGAGAAACAACGGCGCGGTTTCGGCAAAACCTATGTGGCGCTGGCGGAAGACGGCACAACCGTCACCGGCTTCGTCACCGTAAGCGCGGGCCAGATCGCCACGGCATCACTGTCCGCCCAGTCAAAACTGCCGCGCCATCCCGCCCCCATCCTGCGCATTGGCCGCCTGGCGGTGGATGTGCGGCATCAGGGCAAAGGCACCGGTCAAGACCTGCTGGCATTTGCATTGCGCTTGGCAGTGGAATTCTCGCAACGTGTGGGGCTGTATGCCGTCGTGGTCGATGCCAAACACGACAAAGCCAAAGCGTTTTATACCAAGCTGGGATTCATCGCCTGCATGGATAGTCCGCTGGTGCTGTATTTGCCGGTCGCCACGCTGGAGCAGGCGGGTATGGCTTGACGGGGTTGGGTAAGGTGACCACAAATTGTGGATACCTTACCATGCCAAAGAATTTACCTACCCTTCCCTGCGCGAGCTGGATAGAAGGACGAAAGTTACAAGTCACGACAAGATGGATTGACCTATAATCCAGTCATTATTTAGGTCTTAATTGGAGGGTGCCATGGAACAGCTTTATGCCAATGCCTCAGTCAGCATCAGCGAATTAAAGAAAAATCCTTCCGCCATCATTCAGAGCGCGGAAGGCTTCGCGGTTGCCATCCTTAACCACAATCGCCCGGCGGCGTACCTGGTTCCCGTGGCCGCTTTCGAGGCGATGATGGACCAGTTGGACGACCAGGCGCTGGTGCGTTTGGTCAAAGAGCGCCAATCCGAGAAATCGGCCGAGGTTTCGCTGGATGACCTATAGGCTTGAGTTCAAGGCTTCTGCGCAAACAGAATGGCGGAAGCTGGATAGCCATATCCGCGAGCAGT
>PCWU01000032.1:0-1443 GCA_002787455.1 Gallionellaceae bacterium CG11_big_fil_rev_8_21_14_0_20_60_62
GCGCGGGCTGCTATGCGCTGGATAGCGACTATGCGGAAAAGAATGCCGAGTTCGAAGGCGGCATCGCGCGGCTGTGGGCGGTGGCGGATTTGCCCCGGCCGCTGACGGAATATGTCGCCATGGTCAGACACTTCAATCCGGATGGAGTCCTGCGTCTGTATCCGGGTTCGCCGTTGGTTGCACAGTACGCGTTGCGCACGCAGGACAAGATGCGCTTGTACGAGCTGCACCCGACGGACTATGCCATTCTCGAAGAGAACTTCGCCGGGTGCGGTTCGCGCGTATTGATGCAGAAGGCCGATGGTTTTGGCGCGCTGAAAGCACTGTTGCCGCCGCCACCGCGTCGTGCGCTGGTGCTGATCGATCCGCCGTACGAGGAAAAACAGGATTACCAGCGCGTGGTCACGGCATTGCAGGAAGGATTGAAACGGTTCGCCACCGGTACCTATGCCGTGTGGTATCCGCAACTGCAACGCAGCGAGGCGGTGCAGTTGCCCGCGGAATTGCAACGCTTTCCGGCAAAAAGTTGGCTGCACGTCGCCTTGAGCGTGCAAACGCCGTCGGCAGACGGTTTCGGCATGTACGGCAGCGGGTTGTTCATCATCAACCCGCCGTGGACCTTGCACGCCACTTTGCAGGCAGTGATGCCGCTGCTGGCGGCACGCTTGGGGCGGGATGGACAGGGCAGTTTCGTGTTGGAACAGCAGGCGGATTGAGGTAGAGTGCTACCAAGTAACACCTTTGCATTTTGATTGGAGAAAACATGGCTGCGACCACACTGAGTTCAACCACGCTCAAAGTCGATCAAGAAATCAAGGAACGGGTCAAGCGATTGGCGGAGGCGCGCCATCGCACCCCCCACCGCGTCATGCTGGATGCCATCAGCGAATATGTCGAGCGCGAAGAAAAGCGTGAGGCATTCCGCCAGCAAGGCATGCGTGCCTGGGAAGAATATCAACTCACAGGTTTGCATCTGGCGCAGGATGAAGCCGATGGATGGCTGGCCAGGCTGGAGCAGGGCGAGGATGCGGAACTGCCGGCATGCCACGTGTAGTCTGGTCGCCTGCCGCGCTGGCTGACGTGCACCGCGTGTTTCTTTTTCTGGCGAACAAAAATCTTTTGGCCGCACAGGAAGCGGTCAAGGCGATACGCCAAAGTGTCACCATCCTGGCGCAACATCCCGAAGTCGGGCGACCGATTGCAGAAATGGAACCGGAGTACAGGGAATGGCCGATTGCATTCGGCAGTAGCGGCTATGTTGTGCTGTATCGGTTCGATGGCGCCTTCGCCATTATTCTGGCGCTACGCCATCAGCGGGAAGCGGGATATTAACCCGTCAATCTCGCGTACAACCTGAAATCAAATGAAACCCGGCGGCAATACCTGCGACATCTTCTGCACCGTGGTGGATAACTACGGCGACATCGGGGTGAGCTGGCGTCT
>PCWU01000032.1:1451-1690 GCA_002787455.1 Gallionellaceae bacterium CG11_big_fil_rev_8_21_14_0_20_60_62
GTGGATGAGCTGACCAGCTTTGCCCGCCTGTGTCCCGCAGTCGATGCGATGCTGGATGCGCAATATCAGCAAGCAGTTGAAGTGCGGCGCTGGCCCGCCGAGTTTCCGCCGGTCGAGCCGGCAGCGCTGGTCATCGAGGCCTTCGCCTGCCGGTTGCCGCAACGCTATGAGGCGGCGATGGCAGCGCGTGTGGACAAGCCGGTCTGGATCAATCTCGAATATCTGACTGCCGAAGACTG
>PCWU01000032.1:1711-3803 GCA_002787455.1 Gallionellaceae bacterium CG11_big_fil_rev_8_21_14_0_20_60_62
TTTCCCCGGTTTTACCGCCAAGACCGGCGGCCTGTTGCTGGAACACGATTTACTGGCCCGGCGCGACGCGTTTCAGTCCGATGCGGCGGCGCAAGCCGCGTTCTGGCAGGAAATGGGCGTGCCGCCGCGCCAGCCGGACGAGTTGCGCGTGTCGCTGTTCAGCTATGAGAACGAAGCGCTTGAGGCGTTGCTGTCTGCATGGGAGCACGGCACGCAGCCGGTGGTCTGTTTGTTGCCGGAGGGGCGCGCATTGCCCCAGGTGGAACAGTATTTCGGGGGCTTCCTTTCCTGTGGGTCGGACTTCAGTCCGACAAGGTTCTGCACAAAAGTCAAACCCGTCGGGTTGAAACCCGACCCACAAGTTTATGCGCGCGGCCATCTGCGCGTGCAGGTATTGCCTTTTGTGGCACAGGCGCAGTACGACGAGCTGCTGTGGGCGTGCGACATCAATTTCGTGCGCGGCGAGGATTCCTGCGTGCGGGCGCAATGGGCGGCGCGGCCTTTTGTGTGGCACATCTATCCGCAACATGACGGGGTGCATCTGGCTAAACTGGAGGCACTGCGCACGCGCTATGTGGAGGGATTGCCGGCTGACGCGGCGCTGGCCGTGAAGGGGGTTTGGGCTGCGTGGAACGGTGGTGCGGACATTGATCGGGCGTGGCCGCGATATGTGGCGGAACAGGAAAGGCTGGCGCGGCACGGCAGGGACTGGGCGCAGCGCCTGTCCGGCAACAACCTTGCGTTGAATCTGCTGGATTTTTTCCGCCAAACTGAATAGAATCCGCGCCTTCAAATTTTTGCTGTAGGCAGACTGCTATGAAAATCGCACAAGAACTCCGCGCCGGCAACGTCGTGATGGTCAACAATCAGGCACTGGTGGTGCAGAAGGCGGAATACACCCGCTCCGGTCGTAACGGTTCGGTGGTGAAGTTCAAGTTCAAGAACTTGCTCACCGACACCCCCAGCGAGGCGGTCTATCGCGCCGACGACAAGTTCGACCAGATCATCCTCGACAAGAAAGACTGCACCTACTCCTACTATGCCGACCCGATGTATGTGTTCATGGACGAAGAGTTCAACCAGTACGAAGTCGAAGCCGAGAACGTCGGTGACGCAGTGAACTATCTGACCGACGGTATGGAAGACAAGTGCGAAGTGACGTTCTACGAAGGCAAGGCGATCTCGGTCGAGCTGCCCAACACCATCGTGCGCGAGATCGAGTACACCGAGCCCGCCGTGCGCGGCGACACTTCCGGCAAGGTGATGAAGCCGGCCAAGCTGAAGGGTTCCGGCTACGAACTGCCGGTGGCGGCGTTCATCGAGATCGGCGACAAGATCGAGATCGACACCCGCAGCAACGAGTTCAGGAAACGCGCGAACTGATCCTGGTTTGATGCCGCAATAAAGAAGAGCCGCTGCGAAGCGGCTCTTTGTTTTTGTCCGCAGATTACGCAGATTGAACAGATTTCAAAATCAAAACCTGCAAAGGTTGAGCATTCATCTGCGTGAATCTGCGCACAAGTGCCTTTACAGTTTTTCGACGCTGTACACCGCCACCAGCCGGTGCGTCTCGCCCGGCGCAACGGTGACGACATTCTCCAGCGCGTTGGCGCTTTCCACGCACACCATGTCGCGGTGCAATTTCTCGCCGAAGTCGCCCATCTTCTCGGCTTTTTCCGTCCACGGGTTCCATACCACGGTGGAGCGGCTGCCTTGCTTGCGGATGCGGATGGCGCGTTTCAGGCCTTTGTCCTCGATCACGCAATCGGCCTCGGTGTTGACATACACGCGATCCACTTCGCTGCTGATCACGATGCCGTCCTGCTGCATGCGGCGCGCGGTTTCACCGACTTTGTCGTTGTACTCGCATCCTTCCAGGCCGCGTATTGTCATGTTGGCGATATCGCTGATCTGCAAATAGGTGTGCAGGGCTTCGCCCAGTTCGAACGGCTGACTGCCGGTGTTGGCGGTGACCAGTTCCACGCGCAGCGATTTGCCCACCGTAACTTCCAGTTGCACGGTCGAGGGATGCGGCCATTGTGCGCGGGTGGTGTCATTCTCGATCAGACCGAAGCGCAGAAAGGTCGAACCG
>PCWU01000019.1 GCA_002787455.1 Gallionellaceae bacterium CG11_big_fil_rev_8_21_14_0_20_60_62
ATCGACTGCATGCGTCAGCGGCAACATGCCGGCAACCACCTGCATACCTTGCGGCAACTGGGTGACCGGAAAAAAAACGCCGCATAGTAGCATCATCGGGGTGATGACCAGGGTGAAGTAGTACATGAAAAAGTCATAGGCGGGCGCCAGCGCGGTGATGATGAGGCCGACCGAAGCAAAGGTGAGGCCGATCAGCAAGGACAGCGGAATCATCCACAGCGACAGCGGCGCATGCGACAGGCCGAGCAGCCAAATCACCGCCAGCACCGCTGCACCGGACATCAAACTCTTGGTCGCCGCCCACAAAATTTCCGCCAGCACCACGTCGTCCAGGGTGACCGGCGTGTTGAGGATCGCCTCCCAGGTGCGCTGCTCGTGCATGCGCGAGAAACCGGAGTACAGCGCCTCAAAGCTGGCACTGTTCATCGCCGAATAACACAGCGTGCCGGCGGCCAGAAAAGTGATGTAGGGCATGCCTCCGATTTGCGGCAGCAGGCTGCCGAGTCCGTAACCCAGACCCAGCATGTAGATCACCGGATCGGCCAGATGGCCGAGGATGGACGGTGCGGCGACCTTGCGCCAGACCAGCCAGTGGCGGCGCCAGATCGGGATGAAGCGCAGACTGATTCGCGGCAATGCAAAGTGGTTCATTCGCGCATCTCCCTGCCGGTCAGTTTGAGGAACACGTCTTCCAGATTCGCCGGGCGGTGCAGATAGCGTAACGCGCTTTGTGTTTGCAGATGCGCAACCAGCGGCTGCGCGTCCTGCACGTAACAGAAAGCCGATTCACCGCTCACCTCAAAGCGTTGCGCATAACCCGCTGCATGCTCGTGCGCCCACGCTTCGGCATGCTCGCCATATACTTCCACCACTTGCGGCTCGATGTGGGTTTCGATCAGTGCGCGGGGACTGCCTTCGGCAATCAGCCGCCCGTTGTCCAGCACCGCAAGGCGATGGCACAGCCGCTCGGCCTCGTCCATGAAATGGGTGGTGAGCAGCAGCGTTTTGCCTTGCCGCGTCAATTCGTGCAGACGCTGCCAGATCAGGTGGCGCGCCTGCGGATCGAGACCGGTGGTCGGCTCGTCGAGGAAGATCACGTCGGGATCGTTCACCAGCGCGCGCGCCAGCGTCAGGCGCCGTTTCATGCCGCCGGACAGCGTCGGCACTTTGGCATCGCGCTTGTGGCTGAGGCTGGCGAATTCGAGCAACGAGGGGATGCGCGCTTCGATCTCGCTATCCTGCATGCCGAAATAGCGCCCGTACACCAGCAGATTTTCTGCCACGCTGAAATCAGGGTCGAGATTGTCCATCTGCGGCACCACGCCGACGCGGATGCGCGCCTCGCGCGCCGCCTGCGGCACCGGCAGATCGAGCAGGGTTGCGGTGCCCGCATCCGGCGCGATCAGACCCAACAACATGCGCAAAGTGGTCGTCTTGCCCGCGCCGTTCGGGCCGAGCAGGCCGAAGCATTCGCCCTTATAAATGGACAGGTCGAGGCCATCCACCACGCGCTGCCCGGCGTAGGATTTTTGCAATCCGCAAGCTCTGATGACTGCATTCATTGTTTAAACCCTTCTTGCCACAGAGAACACAGAGGACACAGAAAGGTCTGTGCATGGTTTTTCTCTGTGGGCTCTGTGTTCTCTGCGGCCGGATTGTTTTTTTGTTTCACAACCCGACCCCGCTGAAATGCCGCTTTACGATGTCGCGCAATTGGGTCAGGCGGCCGTGAAAAAAATGACCGCAGGCGGGCAGCACCACGATCGGCAGGTGCTGCGGGCGCGCCCAGTCGAAGGCGTCGGCCAGCGGCACGACTTCGTCCTGTTCGCCGTGGATGACCAGCGCGTCCGGCGACACGTCAGGCATCGCAAACCGGCCGACTGCCGGGGCGGCGAGCACCAGATGTTGCGGCGCAAGGTGTTGTGCGGCGCGCGCCGCCACGTAGCCGCCAAAAGAAAACCCGGAAAGCAGCAGTGGCAGTTCGTCGCCAAACTGTTCCTGCGCATAGCGCGCAACGGCAATCAGGTCTGCGGCTTCTCCATCGCCGTCGTTGTATTTTCCCTCGCTGGCACCGACACCGCGAAAATTGAAACGCAGCGCGACGCAGCCGATTTCGGCGAATGTCCTGGCCAGGGTGACCGCGACTTTGTTCTCCATCGTGCCGCCCAGGATAGGCAACGGATGTGCGACCAATGCGAGGGCGCGCGGCGGCGCTTTCGGCACATGCGCGATACCTTCCAGATTGCCGGCCGGGCCGGCCAGGGAAAATTGCTGCAGTTTAGCCGGCATCAGATTTTCAATCTTTCCACGACTTTCCCGTTTTTCAGATGGGATTCGATGATCTCGTCGAGGTCTTTCTCGTCCACGTAGGTATACCAGACACCTTCGGGATAGACCACGATCACCGGGCCATCGTCGCAACGATCCATGCAGCCCGCCGAATTGATGCGAATACGGTTCTGCCGGCTGGACAGACCCAGCGCCTTGACCTTGTTTTTGACATAGTCGCGCGCCTTTTGCGCGTCATGATTGCCGCAGCAGGCGCTTCCGTCCTCGCGCTGGTTGGTGCAAAAGAACACGTGTTTGGCGTAATAATTTTTCATCGGTAGCTCCTGTCCTGATTGATGATTCTCCGGTACGACAGACCCGCATACAGCCACAGCAGCAACGGAAACAGCACCGACACGATTTGCACCATGTGGTTGAAGTTCCGCAAGTGGCCGTAGTGCCAATGATAAAGCCGCATCGCGCCGACCGGGGCGGTGCTGTCCATCAGCGCGAACGCCAAAAGCATATACGCAAGCGCCGCCAGCAACATGACGGCGAGTAATACCTTGCCGCGCAAGCAGGCGCTCACTCCCAGCAATCCCAGCCCGGCTAACAGGCCGAGCATGGCTTCGCCATTTAGCCACAACATCAGTGCCCACGATCTTAACAGCACCGCCGCCATGATGAATTTACCCAGAGCGACCGCGCACAGAATCAGCAGCAGGGTGGCAACCGCATGTTGCCGGTTGCGAAACAGCGTGAGCAACAACAGGCCGATCAACCATAAGTTGGCAGCCACGGCCACGCCCCCCCACAGACTGAAAGCGGTTTGCGGCAGGCTGGCGGGCGATGCGGCGAGGAAGACGTTGCCCAGCATCGGCAAAGACGGATTGATCTGGGCGAACATCCACAGCAGGACCAGCGCCAGACCAAAATCCACCCCTGCCCCTCGCTGCATCAGGTCAATGCGCCATTGGGTAATCCGCGCAAATCCGCCTTGCGGCGCGATACTCACCGCCACTAGCGCACCGCAAAAAGCTCCGGTGGTGTTGGTCAACAGATCAATATTGGCGCTGGCGCGTGACGGCAGATATCCCTGCATGAACTCCATCGACGCCGACAGCAAAAACGCCGCCAGCGTGGCCAGCGCCAAACTGTGCCCCACCCTGTAACGCAACATCAGGGTCAGCGCCAGCAACAGTCCGAGCGGCAAGTAAGCCAGCCAGTTGGTCAGCGCGTCGAACGCGGTGTAAGCCTGGTGCAACGGCGCGGCCAGCACCTGCCAAAAGCTGATAGTTGGCGCTTGCCAATCCGCGAAGGGCGACAGACTGGCATAGATGATCATCAGCACATAACACGCCAGCAGGTAGCGCCGCAGCAAGGCGCGGCGCGGCACGAACATGTCTGCTCTCATCGGTGGCGCGCCGGAAAATGAATTGGGCTCATACAGGTTGACTCCGCAGGCAGGGTGGGAAAGAATGCGCCTGCTGTTAAAAATATAACGATGTTTCAAACTCTCTCTGGAGGAGATTATGGCATACCTGCACTGGTCCAATGACTTGGACACAGGGATCGCGGTCATCGACACACAACATCGGCGCATCGTCGATCTGATCAATGAACTGGACAGCGCGCACGAGACGGGAGACATGGGCATTACCAACCATGTGCTGGGCGAATTGGTCAATTACACCCTGTCGCATTTCAGTTTTGAAGAAGAATTACAGGAAAAGGCGAACTATCCGTTTTTCAAGGCGCACAAACGCGTGCACGAGATATTTACCAAACGCGTGGCCGAGTTCCAGCAGCGTGCGTCAAACGGGGAAAACGTGGCGCCGGAAGTGCTGGCCATGCTGAAGATCTGGCTGGTCAACCACATCAAGGGGGATGATGCCGACTATGTGGAATGCGTGGTCAAATCGCTTGGTGTAGAGCTAAAGAAGCCGGAAACGACCGGCGGCTGGCTGGGCGGCATGCTGAAGAAGTTCTTCGGCTGAATCGCACCCCCGCTTCAACTTTTTCTAAAAGCGCCTTATGCCCAAAATTATCTGGTCCGACAAACTTACGACCGGCATCCCTTCGATCGACGAGCAGCATCACGAACTCATCGAGCTAATCAATATCTTGCAGGACAATATCGAGCGGGGCGAGCTGACCCTGGCCGGACAGACCTTGCAGGCGCTGACCGAAAAAAAGATGGCGCACTGCATGCACGAGGAGGAATTGCTGTGCCAATCCGGATTCCCCTTTTACAAACCGCACAAGCGCCAGCACGAGAGCTTCGTCCGGGAATGCACCGCCTTTTACCAGCGCGCCCAGGCGGGCGAGCATGTTACCTACAAGGCGTTGGCATTCGTCAAACTGTGGATGGTCAAGCACATTCGGGGAGAAGATATCGATTACGCAAACTTTGTGCGGCGGCATATCGAAAGCGGGGCAGAGCCTGTCGTGCCATGGCATTTGCGCACCCTGAACCGTTTTTTTCCAAAACGCGGAAAATAGCCGCGCCGACCATGCTCAGGACGGCGCGCATTTCAGTGCGCTTCGTCCCAGTTTAAACCCTCGCCCAGCCCCACTTCCAGCGGCACTTTCAATTCGGCAACACCGCACATCAGTTCACGCAGTTTCTGTTTCACTTGTGCCAGCTCTGATTGCGGTACTTCCAGCACCAGTTCGTCGTGCACCTGCATGATGAGTTTGCTCTGTAGCCGTTCGCTTTCCAGCCATGCCTGCACCGCGATCATCGCCAGCTTGATCAGGTCGGCGGAGGTGCCCTGCATCGGCGCATTGATGGCGGCGCGCTCGGCGGCCTGTCTTCTCATGCCGTTAGCGCCGTTGATCTCCGGCAACCACAGCCTGCGCCCGAACCAGGTTTCGACAAAGCCCTGCGCCTTGGCCTGTTCGCGTGTGCTGTCCATGTAGCGTTTCACGCCGGGGTAACGCGCGAAATAGAGGTCGATGTACTGTTGCGCCGCCGCGCGCTCGATGTCGAGCTGGCCGGCCAAACCGAAGGCGGACATGCCGTAGATGAGGCCGAAGTTGATGACCTTGGCGTAGCGGCGCTGTTCGCTGCTCACCGCATCGGGTGCGACGCCAAACACTTCGGCGGCGGTGGCACGGTGGATGTCATCGCCGCGCGCGAACGCCTGCAACAACCCTTCGTCACCGGACAAGTGAGCCATGATGCGCAGCTCGATCTGCGAGTAGTCGGCGGAGACGATGCGCGAACCTTCGGGTGCGATGAAGGCTTCGCGGATGCGCCGCCCCTCCGGCGTGCGCACCGGGATGTTTTGCAGATTGGGGTCGCTCGACGCCAAACGTCCCGTCACGGCCACGGCCTGCGAATAACTGGTGTGCACGCGGCCGGTGTGGCGATTCACCATCTGCGGCAACTTGTCGGTATAGGTGGATTTGAGCTTCGCCATGCCGCGGTGTTCGAGCAACAACTTGGGCAGCGGGTAATCGAGCGCGAGTTCCTGCAGCACCTCTTCGTCGGTGGAACGCGCGCCGGCCGCGGTCTTCTTCTTCGACGGGATGCCTAGCTTGTCGAACAGGATTTCCTGTAGTTGTTTGGGCGAGGCGAGGTTGAACGGTTGTCCGGCCAGCCCGAACGCTTGCGCTTCGATGGCCATGATCTTCTCGCCCAGCTCGTGGCTTTGCCTCGCCAGTTTGGTGCTGTCAATCAGCACGCCGTTGCGTTCCATTTTGAACAGCACTTCACGCACCGGTAATTCGATCTTGCGATAGACCTCGTCCAGACGACCCTGCAACTGCGGCACCAGGGTTTGATGCAGTTGCAACGTGATGTCAGCGTCCTCCGCCGCGTAGCGCGTGGCGGTGTCGAGATCGACCTGGTCGAAGCCGATCTGCTTGGCGCCCTTGCCCGCCACGTCGGTGTAACTGATGGTGCTCAGACCGAGATGGCGCAAGGCCAGATTGCCCAGATCGTGCGGTTTGTGCGATTCGATCACGTAGGATTGCAGCAAGGTGTCTTCGGCAATACCGCGCAGCGCGATGCCGTGGTTGGCGAAAATGTGCTGGTCATATTTCAGGTTCTGCCCCAGTTTTTTATGGTCAGCACTTTCCAGCCAGAGTTTGAGTTTTTGCAGCGCCTGTTCGCGCCCGAGCTGGTCCGGCGCGCCCGGGTAATGGTGCGCCAAAGGCAAATAGGCGGCCTCGTGCGGGATGAAAGAGAACGAGAGGCCGACCAGTTGCGCCGTCATCGGATCGAGTCCGGTGGTTTCGGTGTCGAGACTCGCCAGCGGCGCGGCCATCAGTTTTTCCAGCCAGGCGTCGAGTTGGGCGGCGGTGAGGATGCACGTGTAATTGGACGTGTCGTTGCTTGTCGTCACCGCCGCAGCGGCAGGCGCGGCTTCGAAACGACGCGGCGCGGCGTTGCGCGTTTGCTTTTCCGGCACATCGCC
>PCWU01000054.1 GCA_002787455.1 Gallionellaceae bacterium CG11_big_fil_rev_8_21_14_0_20_60_62
TATTGCCCATGCAAACAAATAGTACTTTTATCACTAACTTTGCGCTCTTATCTTGTTGGTTTTAGAACTGGAAATATTCATACAATTGCTATTTGGCTGTCACGGTAAGGAAAGATAGCTTGGCTATCCCTGATTTTTGAGCCATTGCCATGATTTGCGCCACCCTGCCATAAGGCACTGCCGCGTCTGCTTGAATCTGCAATTCGAAACTTGGATCGGCGGCACGCGCCTCAAGCATCTGTGCAAGCGCGTCATCGTTCAGAGGTGACGATTCATAATAGACCCCGCCTTTGGCGTCGATGGCTAAGCTGACTTTTTTTAGCGTGGTGTCATGCGCTACAGCTTCGGTCTTGGGCAGGTTAATTTTGAGTGACTGCGGCGCCAGCAGGGGCGCGGTGATAATGAACACGACCAACAATACCAGCATCACGTCCACCAGCGGGGTGACGTTGATCTCGCTCATCATGCTGCCGCCATCCTCGGGGACATTACCGAATGCCATATTTCCTCCTTACAACCTAAAATCGTGCTTCTGCGCCAGACGCAGAAAGTCGTGGGAAAAATTCTCCAAGTCGGTCAGATGTACCTTCAAACGGCGCAGGAAGAAGTTGTAGGCCAGCACCGCGGGCAGCGCGGTGGCGATGCCGATGGCGGTGGCAATCAGCGCCTCGCCAATCGGGCCGGCGACCACATCCAGCGAGGCCGTGCCACTGCTGCCAATATCCTGCAGCGCATGCATGATGCCCCATACGGTTCCGAACAATCCCACGAATGGTGCGGTGGAGCCGATGGTTGCCAGCTCGGCCAGGCCGCGCTCGTGATAGCGCTGGATGTTCTGCAACTGCTGACGCAGCATGCGCTCAAGCACATCCTGTGGCGCGCCGGAATGCTTTAAATCCTGTTGTGTGTCGCTAAGGGTTTCGAGTTCGGCAAAGCCTGCCTGGGCGAGGCGCGCAATATCGCCCTTGCTGGCGTTGGCGACTTTGCCTGCATCATGCCATTCGCGCACCGCCCAAAAAGTGTCGTTGAACGCCCGATCATCGCGCCGGGCTTGCCATTGCTTCCATAATTTGAACAGCGCAATCGACCAGGTCACCATCGACAGGAAAATCAGCAACAACAGCGTCGCCGCGACAATCGGCGAGTTGACCGGAAAGAATGGGGGCATAGTGCTTAATCCTTCAAAGAAAATTTGATTGGAACCAGAAACCATCGGGTGACCGGCTGGCCGAGGCGACGCGAGGGGGAGAAATGCCAGGTCTTGACGGTTTGCAATGCAGCCTCGTCCAGAATCCTGTAGCCACAGCTTTGCTCAAGCCTCACTTCGCCCGCTTCGCCTTCCGCCAGCACTTCAACGTTAAGGATCACCGTGCCCTGATAGCCCATGCGTCGCGCCATCAAGGGATAAGGCGGACGCGGATTATTCAAATAGTCGGCACGATAATCGGGTTCGGCATCCAGTTGGACGGGGGACGTTGGGGTTTCAATGGCCGGCGCGGGCGGTACTGATTCCTCCCGTACGGGTGGCTTGGCGGCGGCCGGCGCTTCCGGTTGGTTCGTGCGCGCGCGCGGGGCGGGTTTTGGTTCCGGCTTGATTACAGGTTGCGGTTCTACTTCAGCCTGCGGCCTTTGCAGATTGGCGAAGGAAATGGACATCTCGTTCACCGCGGCCTGCGGCGGGAGCGGCTGCATGAGCCAGCCGGCGAACAGTGCCAGATGCAACAGCACGACAATGCACACAACAATCACGCGTTCGGGCCAGACAGAACCCGGTGCGGCATAACCCAGTGCAGCCATAGAAGTTTGCAGAGCATGATTTTTTATGAGGGCGACATGCTACCAGCGGTATGCCGCCGCCACCAGCGGAGCCACAGCGCCATCAGCCGGATTATTTTCATCTTAGCCCTTGAAACACCGGATTCAGCCCCCACAATTCGTCCAGTCATAAATGGAGAGACGCATGGAACAACAGGAAAATACGCAAAAGATCGGGCAACAGACGGTTGAGGCCGCGCCGGAAAACGAGACTAATTCGACCACCGACAAGGTTCCAGGCATCGAAGAGATGTTGCAGGAAGCGGAACGCAAGGCGCAGGAACACTATGACGCCTGGATGTATGCCAAGGCCGAAGGCGAGAACATTCGCCGCCGCGCCGCCGAGGACGTGAGCAAGGCGCAGAAGTTCGCCGTGGAACGTTTTTCCGGCGAGATGCTGGCGGTGATGGACAGCCTGCAAGCGGGGCTGGCCGTCGAGACGGAGAATGTGGAGAGTTTCAAGAGCGGCATGGAACTGACGCTGAAGCAACTCTCCAGCGTGTTCGACAAATTCAACATCAAGGAAGTAAACCCGGTCGGCGAAAAGCTTGATCCGCACAAACACCAAGCCATCGGCGTGGTTGAAAGCGATCAGGAAACCGGCACCGTGGTCAGCGTGATGCAGAAGGGCTACACATTGAACGAGCGCGTGCTGCGCCCGGCATTGGTGATGGTGGCGAAGGGAAAGGAATAACCCTCACCGTCATTGATGGAACTACCAGCCATTCGACTAAGCCCGCTAGCGGGCAAGTCGCTGGTTATCCGGCGGAGGCCGGAATCCAGTTTATTGAACATCCCGCGTAGCGGGACAAAACCTTAAAGGCATATTGGATAACAGCACTGGATTCCGGCCTCCGCAGGAATAACGGGATTAAAGTTTGCGGCACACTTGAAATATCCAATGTCGCCCTGACGTTAGACGGCGAGGCAACAAAGCATTCGACCAATTTTAAAGCATTCAACTGAAAGGAAAGCATCATGGGAAAAATCATCGGTATCGACCTGGGCACGACCAACTCTTGCGTGGCCATCATGGAAAACGGCAAGACCAAGGTGATCGAGAACGCGGAGGGCGCGCGCACCACACCGTCCATTATCGCCTACATGGAAGACGGTGAAGTGCTGGTGGGTGCCCCCGCCAAGCGCCAGGCCGTGACCAACCCCAAGAACACCCTGTACGGCGTGAAGCGCCTGATCGGCCGCCGCTTCGAGGAACCGATGGTGCAGAAAGATATCGCCATGGTGCCCTATGAGATCGTCAAGGCGAAAAACGGCGATGCCTGGGTCAAAGTGCGCGGGAAGGATATCTCCGCGCCGGAAATTTCCGCCGAAGTGCTGATGAAGATGAAGAAGACCGCCGAAGATTATTTGGGCGAACCGGTCAGCGAAGCGGTCATCACCGTGCCGGCCTACTTCAACGACAGCCAGCGCCAGGCCACCAAGGACGCGGGCCGCATCGCCGGTCTGGACGTAAAGCGCATCATTAACGAGCCGACTGCGGCGGCGCTGGCGTTCGGCATGGACAAGCAGGAAGGCGACCGCAAGATAGCGGTGTATGACCTGGGAGGCGGCACGTTCGACGTGTCAATCATCGAGATCGCCGAGATCGACGGCGAGCATCAGTTCGAAGTGTTGTCCACCAACGGTGATACCTTCCTCGGCGGCGAAGATTTCGACATGCGCGTGATAGAGTATCTGGTGGAAGAATTCAAGAAGGAAAGCGGTATCGACCTAAAGAAGGACATGCTGGCCCTGCAACGCCTGAAAGACGCGGCGGAAAAAGCCAAGATTGAACTGTCTTCCGCGCAGCAGACCGAAGTCAATCTGCCCTACATCACCGCTGATGCCAGCGGCCCGAAACACCTCGCCGTGAAAATTACCCGCGCCAAGCTGGAAAGCCTGGTGGAGGATCTGATCGCGCGCACCATCGAGCCGTGCAAAATCGCGATGAAGGACGCGGGTGTTTCCAACGCCGAGATCACCGATGTGATCTTGGTCGGCGGTCAAACCCGTATGCCCAAGGTGCAGGAAAAAGTGAAGGAGTTCTTCGGCAAGGAACCGCGCAAGGACGTAAACCCGGACGAAGCCGTGGCGGTGGGTGCGGCGATCCAGGGCGGCGTGCTGCAAGGCGAAGTCAAGGACGTGCTGCTGCTGGACGTGACTCCGCTTTCGCTGGGTATTGAAACCATGGGCGGCGTGATGACCAAGCTGATCAAGAAGAACACCACCATTCCGACCAAGGCATCGCAAGTGTTTTCGACTGCCGACGACAACCAGTCCGCGGTGACCATCCACGTGCTGCAGGGCGAGCGCGAGATGGCTTCCGGTAATAAGAGCTTGGGCCAGTTCAACCTGTCCGACATTCCGCCCGCACCGCGCGGCCTGCCGCAGATCGAAGTGACCTTCAACATCGACGCCAACGGCATCCTGCACGTGGGCGCCAAGGACAAGGCCACCAACAAGGAAGCCAACATCACCATCAAGGCCAGCTCCGGCTTGAGTGAGGATGAGATCAACCGGATGGTGGCCGATGCCGAGGCGCATGCCGACGAGGACAAGAAGGCAATGGAACTGGTAACCGCACGCAACCAGTTGGACGCGCTGATCCACTCCACCAATAAGTCGCTAAAAGAATACGGTGAGCAATTGGTGGCGGAAGAAAAAACCGCCATCGAAACCGCGGTGAAGGATGCCGAGGAGGTGGTGAAGGGCGACGACAAGGATGCCATCGAAGCCAAGACCGAAGCACTGGCCACCGCCGCGCAAAAGCTGGGCGAGAAGATGTACGCGGCAGAGCAGGCCAAGGCACAAGCCGCTCAAGGCGGCGGTCAACCGGAAGCCAAGGCGGACGATGCCGATGTGGTGGATGCCGAATTTACCGAAGTCAAAGACGACAAGAAATAAGACTCACCACTCTTGATGTTGTAATCGGTGGGGCGCATGCGCCCCACCGTCACATGGAAAAAACATGAGCAAGCGCGACTACTACGAAGTCCTCGGCGTCAATCGCGACGCATCGGAGGAAGACATCAAGAAGGCTTATCGCAAGCTGGCGATGAAGCACCATCCCGATCGCAATCCGGACAATCCGAAAGCGGAGGAGCACTTCAAAGAAGCGAAGGAAGCCTACGAGACCTTGTCCGAAGGACAGAAACGCGCGGCATATGACCAGTACGGCCACGCCGCGTTCGAGGCCGGCGGGATGGGCGGTGGCGGATTTGGCGGCGGTGCACAGGGCTTCGATTTTGGCGATATTTTCGGAGATATCTTCGGCGGTGGCCGCGGTGGCCGCAGCCAGGCGCATCGCGGTGCCGACCTGCGCTACAACATGGAAATCACGTTGGAAGAAGCGGCGCGCGGCACCGGGAAACAGATCCGTATCCCGGTCATGGAAGAGTGCGAAACCTGCAGCGGTTCCGGCGCCAAACCGGGCACCACACCGGTCACTTGCTCCACCTGCGGCGGCCACGGCCAAGTGCGCGTACAACAGGGTTTCTTCTCCATCCAGCAGACCTGCCCGCGCTGTCACGGTAGCGGCAAGCAGATCAGCTCACCCTGTGGAACTTGCCACGGCACGGGGCGCGTGAAAAAACAAAAGACGCTGGAGATCAAGATACCGGCGGGCATCGACAGCGGCATGCGTCTGCGCCACAGCGGCCATGGCGAAGCAGGCAGTCCCGGGGCGCCGCACGGTGACCTGTATGTGGAAATCCACATCAAACCGCACAGCGTGTTCCAGCGCGACGGCGACGACCTGCATTGCGAAATGCCGATCAGTTTTGCCACTGCCGCACTGGGTGGCGAAATCGAGATACCCACGCTGGATAGCAAGGCCAGCATCAAGATCCCGGCGGAAACCCAGAGCGGCAAGATCTTCCGTCTGCGCGGCAAAGGCATCAAAGGCATGCGCACCCACACCCACGGCGATCTGCATTGCCATGTCATCGTGGAAACACCGGCCAATCTGACTGACCGCCAGAAGGAGTTGTTGCACGAGTTCGAGGCAATCAGCCAGGGAGACGCGGCGCGCCACAGTCCGCGCGCCAAGTCGTGGATGGCGAAGGTGAAAGAATTCTTCGGATGATGCCGTTCATCACAGATGGATGGCATGCGTGATGCGGATACATTCACTCGGCCATGTCGTGCTCAAGGTTGGCGATCTGGAACGCTCCATCGTTTTTTACCGCGATATTCTTGGTATGCGCGAAGTCGCACGCCATCAGGGTGTCATGGCTTTCTTCTCACTCGGCCCAAATCATCACGACCTCGGCCTGTTACAGATCGGCATCGATTCACCCCCGGCTGATCCCGGCGCGATCGGGCTGTA
>PCWU01000080.1:0-1005 GCA_002787455.1 Gallionellaceae bacterium CG11_big_fil_rev_8_21_14_0_20_60_62
CCGTCGCCGTCAACCTGGATTTCATACTGGAAAATCCCGGCCAGTCCGCCGCCCAGGTCTTCCTTGCCCTTCACGCCGAAGCGCGAGGCGTTGCTGTTTACGCGGGTCACGCTCGAATGGCCGACAACGCCGTCGTCAAATTGGTCGGCGGTCAGGAAAACCTTGCCATACAGCGTGATATCCCCGTTGCTGGACACAGTGCCAGCGAGGACTGGCGCGGAAAACAGAGTGGCGACAGCCAATGCGATCATTTTTTGTTTCATGGTGACTCCTTCAAGTTTAATAAAAAGTTGCACTTGGCTCTTCACGGCCAGGTGCCGGAAAGAACTGGGTGCGGATGATGCAGAGGGTTTGTTACAGGCTTGTTAAAGCGGGGAAGTGGTGTGGTATTTTTGCAACAGGCGGAATTTTTAACCGTGTTCTCCCGCAAGACTTTACCGCTGGCTGCTATAGAGAAAATGTAGGTGTAGCCGAAAGAAACGGGGTTTTGCCATCAGCATTGGCGCAGTAGGCCGAATCGAAAAGAAAAAAACAAAAAATGGCAAACCTATGCGGTTGCACGCACGCCGTCAACGACCCGGCGCAGATAATGCCCCGTGAAAGCCAAGCACAGCAGGGCCGAAGGCGCGTCCCAGCGACCGGAGGGAGCGAACTTGAGCGTTGGGTTAGGCCACATTTCAAACACTACGCGAATGACGTGTCACGTACTTACGCAGCACAACATCCATTCGTGATTGCCAACCTTCACCGGTCGACTTGAAGTAGGCAACGACCTCTGGGCTATAACGCACCGAGACAAGCAGCTTCTTGTTCTCAGACTTCGGACGACCACGCAAGGCTCGGATTGGTACCATGGCTTTCAATTGCTTTGGCGTGAGTGGCAGCGCGTCAGGATCACTTCTGGCGGCAGCAGTAATGGCCTTATCCTCTTCCGCAGTAGGCATGAGGATAGTTGGGCGCTTAGAGATTTTCGACATAGCATTTCACCTCGCGACGATTGGCGCG
>PCWU01000080.1:1014-1316 GCA_002787455.1 Gallionellaceae bacterium CG11_big_fil_rev_8_21_14_0_20_60_62
GGTATTCAAACCGTTCATCAACCCACACTAGCGCGGCTTCCCAGTCGAGGTCGTTTGCCATAGACAGAGACACACCGTGCTTCGCTTGGTTTGCTGAGTCTTTAGCTGGATCGAACCCGACTCTCACGGCTTTACTGTAGCTACAATAAATGAGGTTGTCAAACGAGCCGCGTGCCGACTTTTGATGGGGTCTAACGTAGAGCCAACCGGCGCGGCGCGGCTTTATCGCGCAGCGTCGAGCGACTGAAAGGAGCGAGGTTGAGCGCCGGCGCGTATTGCGACAACGGGGACCTATCTCGGGC
>PCWU01000080.1:1328-7301 GCA_002787455.1 Gallionellaceae bacterium CG11_big_fil_rev_8_21_14_0_20_60_62
GGCCGGCACGGCGCGATGAATATATTAGGCGTTATCGGAGCGGCACTGCTGGCTGCTATCACATGCCTGTTACTACAACCGACAAAAAATCGGTTGAGCGCAATGTGATGCGTGAAGTGCGTTACCTGGCAATCGGGGTTTATTACAGCGATAAAAAGGACCGCTTCATTTCGCATCTCTATGAGGTCAAGTCGGTGCGAATATTGGAAAGAAGCGAAATCTCTGCCGAGCAGGCGGGAAAGGCAAGTTTTTCAATTATATAGGGGCGGAGAAAGGGGACATTACTACTTTGTGCTGACATGGAATAGGCCGGACATTGACAGCCTGTGCCAAAAACAGGACACTTCGCTCCGTGCCGATTTGAGCTCAGCTTGCGGGGCACGTTAAATATTCCAGCTAAAGCGATATGACCCGCTCTAGCCGAAAGCTGCGCGGGTTTTTATTTTTGGAGTTGTTTTGAGTTCATCGGTTGGCATCGTTTCGGCGCAACGCGCCAGCTTTAATACGCCGCTTCAATGCAAGAGCGGCGGAGTGCTGCCGCGCTACGATCTGGTGTACGAGACTTACGGCACGCTGAATGCCGACAAATCCAACGCCATCCTCGTCTGTCACGCGCTGTCCGGTCATCACCACGTCGCCGGTTATTACGCCGACGATGAAAAAAACATCGGCTGGTGGGACAACATGATCGGTCCCGGCAAGCCGGTGGATACCAACAAGTTCTTCGTCATCGGGCTGAACAACCTCGGCGGCTGTCATGGCTCGACCGGCCCGTCGAGCATCGACCCCGCCAGCGGCAAACCATATGGCTCCGACTTTCCGATGGTGACGGTGGAGGACTGGGTGGAATCGCAGGCGCGGCTGGCCGACTTGCTCGGCATTCGCCGGTTCGCTGCCGTGATGGGCGGCAGTCTGGGCGGGATGCAGGCGATGCAGTGGGCGATCTCCCATCCCGACCGCGTGCGCCATGTGCTGGCGATCGCCACCGCGCCCTGCCTGACCACCGAAAACATCGCGTTCAACGATGTGGCACGCAACGCCATCCTGACCGATCCCGATTTTCACGGCGGCGATTTTTACCAGCATGGCGTGGTGCCGACGCGCGGTCTGCGCTTGGCGCGCATGCTCGGCCACATCACCTATCTGTCGGATGACGCGATGGCGGGCAAGTTCGGCCGTGGCCTGCGCTCGGGCGACTATAAGTATGGTTACGACATCGAGTTCGAAGTCGAGTCGTATCTGCGCTATCAGGGCGACAAGTTCGCCGCATATTTTGATGCCAACACCTATCTGCTGATGACCAAGGCGCTGGATTATTTCGATCCGGCGCGCCATTCCGAACGCAATCTGGCGGCGGCGTTTATGCCCGTCCGGGCCGGCTTTCTGGTGCTGTCATTCTCCAGCGACTGGCGTTTCTCGCCCCAGCGCTCGCGCGAGATTGTCAAGGCGCTGCTGCACAACAAACGCGACGTAAGTTACGCCGAAATCCAGTCGCGCCACGGCCATGACTCGTTCCTGATGCAGGATGAGCAATATTTCGCGGCGATGCGTAACTATTTGAACCGGGTGGCGAAGGAATGCCAATGACCGCCTCCCTCCTCCAATTGCGCCCCGACTTCGCCGCCATCGCGGCGTGGACCCCCGCCGGGACCTCGGTTCTCGATCTGGGATGCGGCGACGGCAGCTTGCTCGACTACCTAAAAACCGAGCGGAGTGTGCGTGGCTACGGTGTGGAGATCGACGACAAAAACATTCTGCGCTGCATTGAGCGCGGCGTGAACGTGATTCAGAGTAATCTGGACGAAGGGCTGTCCGGCTTCGACTCCGGTGCCTTCGATTTTGTCATTTTGTCGCAGACGCTGCAGGCCACGCGCCACACCGAAAAACTGGTGCGCGAGATGTTGCGCGTCGGGCGCGAAGGCATCGTCAGCTTCCCCAATTTTGGTTACTGGAAGAACCGCCTGCAAATCCTGCGCGGCCACATGCCGGTATCCGACGAACTGCCCTACCAGTGGTACGATACGCCCAACGTGCACCTTTGCACCCTGCGCGATTTCGAGAAGTTGTGCGATGATATGGGTATTCGCATCCTCGATCAGCGCGTGATTACCGGCGGGCACGAAGTGGCGCTGTTGCCCAATTTGCTTGGCAGCACGGCGGTGTACCGGATCAGGCGCGGCTGCTGATCCGGCCAGGGTGGCGGCTTTGCCGGGGCAAAATCGGAGCGAAAAACAAAACTTTGGTTAATTGTGGAGGCAGCAGTGAAAACATTTCTATCGATTTCCGGCCTGTGTATTTTGCTTGGTACAGCACCGGTATTTGCCGCCGAACTTAAAATTCCCATGGAATTCGAATATTTGGCGATAGACGGAAAAAAAATCCAGTCGAACTCATTCCGCCACAAGAGCACGCTAGAGTTCGGGCAGGGAGAACACAAAATCGCGGTGCGCTACAGCGACGTGGTCAAGGATACATTCGGCAATGACGGGAATGTGGACTTCGTGAAATCCGCGCCTTTCATCATCAGCCTCAAAGCCGATGACACCCAGCGTTATATTCTGCGGCCGGACGGGGACGGCGTGAGCGAAAATCCCAAGGCTTATGCCAAACAACCCAAAGTAAAAATTACCCGCCGCGATGCCGGTGTGGTTGAGTACCAGGTAACTTACACCGATTGGGAAGAAGAAAGTTTTGTATCCCGATTGTTTAGCGGCAATTCCGCGCGTGACATCACCGCCAGCACCGCAGTCGCCGCTGCCGCGACAACCGCCGCCGGGGTGAGCCCGGCGGTTTCCGCCACGGCGCCACACACCAATGTGGTATCGGGTGCAACCCAAACGGCCGCACCGGCCGCCGATGGCAACAATCAAACGGCCGAGACGACGCCCAAGCAGATGCTGCGCTATTGGTGGCAGCAGGCGGATGAGAAAACCCGCAAGGAATTCATGAGCTGGGTTTTTTCGGCACCCTGAAAGGAAGTTGGTGCGCCCCGCGTCAACTGATGCGGCGCGACTTCGCCCCCGCCGAACGGCACGCCCCGATACCGAGTCGGTAGAGCAGCCAGAGCAGCGCAAGCGGGATGATCAGGGTCTGCAACAGGAAGAGGGTGATCAGGCGCAGTATGTGCGTGACGCTTTGTTCGGCCAACCCCTTCAATTTTTCCATCTTCGCGCCAAAATATTTTGGCATGTCGGCCAGCTTGCTGAAAAATGAAGGTTCGTTGCCATCCGGGGCGGACACGCTCTTCTGCCCTGCTCCAGCCAGACCCGATTCCTCCTCCAGCATTTTGGCATTGCCATCGATGCCGGCAAGATGCCGGTTGTAATCAGCCTGCATGAACTGTTTGAACGTCCAATCGCTGCCGATCATTGCAACCGGAACGGCAAAGCGCACCAGCAACAGAACGATGACGGCTTGAGTGAGCAAGGCGGGAACCGCGCCCTTGCGCCAGCGCAGCCACAACCATGCCGCGGCGGATAAGGTGAGCAACAAAGAGAAAAACCAGAAGCCGCCGATTTCGATCAGGACATGCATGATGCCGAACGCCACGCTGGCGGCGAGCATCCAGTCGCCGAATTGTTCCACCAAGTCGTTGAGCGGGTCCAGCACCTGGCCGGGCGCAAAGGTGGCACCCACCCCGACTTGTAGCGACACCTCGGTCCCCTGGGCGACAGAAATCACCGCATTCAGGGTTCGGGCGATGGCGTAACTGGCCAATGCGCGCTGAAATCCTTCATCCACCCGGGATAGCGCCGTCGCATCCAGCGGGCGCAACCACGAAAAAGCAAGCGCAACGACAAGCAGGGCCGATAGTACAATTTTGGGCAGCTTGTCACGCATCATCCGTTCGCCCCGAACATCATCCGCCTCGCCACGAACTTCTTCGCCGGCGGCAGGCGGTCGAGCAGGGACAGCGCGGCGGAGCGCAGCGGGCCGAGCAGGGGCAGGTCGTTGGAGAACAAGTGCACCAAACCATCCGTGAAGCGGATGCCGGCGTTGCGGTCAAGGCGGCGCGAGTCGCGGTAGGCTTTGCACATGGCGGCGGAGCCGATGTTGTCCGGCGCGTGGTCGAGGATGACTTGAGCCAGTTCCCACGCATCGCGCAGCCCCAGGTTGAAGCCTTGTCCGGCGACCGGGTGCAACGTCTGCGCGGCATTGCCGATGAGGACAGTGTGCGGGAAGGTGAGGTCGGGCGCGCGCTTCAGCCGCAGCGGGAAGCAGTTGCGCTGGCCGATGCTGCAGAATGTTCCGACGCGATCGCCGAAGTGTTGCTGCAGAAAGTGGAGGAAGGTTGCGTCATCCCAAGTCAGCATTTCCTCCGCCTTTTCGTGCGCGGCGGTGAGCACCAGCTCGTAGCCGTCCCGGTAGGGCAACAATGCCATCGGGCCCTGCGGCGTGAAGTGTTCGAACGCGCAACCCGCGCGCGGCTGGGTGCACGTGAGGTGCGCGATCAGCCCGCTCTGGCCGTAGTCGGTGATCTGCGGCGGGTGCGCGGCCTCCAGCAATTTGCCGCCATCGGCGACGACGGCCAGACGCGCGTCGAGTTGGTGTTGCTTGCCTTGATGCTGATAGGTGAGGGTGGCGCAACCGTGGGCTGTGTTCAGCTCGGATGCCGCCGCACCATACAGGCAGCGAATGTCGGACTGGTGCAATGCGTGTTGCAGCGCCGCATGCAGCGCGGTGTAGGGCAGCACGTAACCCATCTCCGGCACTTTCAGTTCGGCGGCCTTAAGCGTGGTTTTGCCTGCTGTGCCTTTTTGCGTGATTTCGATCTCGCGGATGCCGCTGACGTTGGGAATGGCCTGCCATGCGCCGAGGCGTTGCAGGAGCAGGCGCGAACCGTAAGCGAGCGCCAGCGCGCGCGGGTCGGTGGTGTTGATCTCGGCTTCGCGCGCTTCCAGCAACACCACGTTCAGGTCGTTGTCGCGCAGCGCCAGTGCCAGCGCAATCCCGACCGGGCCACCCCCGACGATGGCGACATCACAGCGTTCATTCATGGCGCATCACCTCTTCGATCTCCTGCACGGTCTTTGGTGCATCCTGCGTCAGCACTTCGCAACCCTTGGCGGTGATGAGGACGTCGTCTTCGATGCGGATGCCGATGTTCCACAGCGCGCGCGGTACGTTGTCGGCGGGGCGGATGTAGCAGCCGGGCTCGACGGTCAGTGTCATGCCGGGTTGCAAGGGACGCCACGCGTCGCCGATTTTGTACTCGCCGACATCGTGCACGTCCATGCCCAGCCAGTGGCCGGTGCGGTGCATGTAAAACTGTTTGTAACTTTCGCTTTCCAGCACCGCTTCGACCGAACCCTGGCACAGTTTAAGATCGATGAGGCCCTGCGCCAGCACGCGCAGCGCGGCTTCGTGTGGCGTGTTCCATGTCATGTCCGGTTTGGCGGCGGCGATGGCGGCGGTCTGTGCCGCCAGCACGATCTCGTACACGTCTTTCTGCGCGGCGCTGAACTTGCCGTTCACCGGGAAGGTGCGCGTGATATCCGAGGCATAGCTGGCGAATTCGCAGCCGGCGTCGATGAGCAGCAGGTCGCCGTCGTTGAGGCGCGCGTTGTTGCCGACGTAATGCAGGGTGCAGGCATTGGCGCCGCCGGCGACGATGCTGGTGTAGGCGGGCTGGCGGCTGCCTGCGCGGCAGAATTCGTGCAGCAGTTCGGCCTCTACTTCGTATTCGTATTGGCCGGGGCGGGCGAAGTGCATGGCGCGGCGATGTGCGCCGCAGGAAATCTGCGCGGCGCGGCGCATCAGGTTGATCTCGTGCGCATCCTTGATGAGGCGCATCTCGTCGATGAGCGCGCGGATGTCGCGCAGTACGGCGGGCGCCTGGATGCCGCTACGCGATTTCGCCTTCACCGCTTCGCGCGATTTGAGCAGGCGTGCATCCCAGTTTGCATCCGTGCCCAGCGGGTAGAACAGGGTCGGCTGGTTGCCCATCAGTTCGGCGAGTTTATCGTCCAGTTG
>PCWU01000080.1:7311-10773 GCA_002787455.1 Gallionellaceae bacterium CG11_big_fil_rev_8_21_14_0_20_60_62
TCACGTTCCGGATTTTTCTCGCGGCAGAACAGGACGGACTGCATCGTCTCACCCGCAATCAGCACCAGCACGGCTTCCGGCTCGGCGAAGCCGCTCAAATAATGAAAGTGGCTATCGTGGCGATAGTCGTAGTGCGCGTCGCCGTTGCGCACGGCTTCCGGCGCGGTGGGGATGACGGCGATGCCGCGCTGCATCTTTTGCAGCAGGCGGGCGCGGCGCGGGGGGTAAGGTGAGGTATCAGACATGGGGCGCATTCTGCGTGGCGCGCAACCGCTTGTCGAGTTCATCCAGCCTCGCCGGTGTGCCGATGTCCAGCCAATGACCGCGATGATGTTCGCCGCTGACACGGCCGGCGGCGATCTGTGCGCGCAGCAAGGGCGCGAGCGGGGCCTTGCTGCCGCGCGAGATGGCGGCGAACAAAGCGGGCTGGTATAGGCCGATGCCGCTGAAGGTCAGTGCCGGTTGCCGGTTGCCGGGCGGGGTGTTGCTCACGCGACCTGCGTCCAGGAAGAAATCCCCCCTAGGGTGATGGGCTGGATTGTCCACCAGCACCAGGTGGGCGAGGTCGCCGCGCTGTTGCATCTTGGCGGCGAGTGCGGGCAGTTGCGCGAAGTCGTAATCACACCAGATGTCGCCGTTGATGACGGCAAACGGCGCGCACTCATCCTCATTCCCTCTCCCGGCTGGAGAGGGAGGTATCAAAAGTGGCAACGCAAACGCAATCCCTCCCGCTGTTTCCAGCGCCGTGCCTTCATCCGAATAGCGGATATGCGCGCCGAAGCGGCTGCCGTCGCCGAGCTCCTGCTCGATCTGCATACCAAGGTGGGCGTGGTTGATGACGAGGTCGGTGATGCCTGCGCGCACCATCCGTTCGATGTGCCACACGATGAGAGGCTTGCCGCCGACCGGCAACAGCGGCTTGGGCGTGTGGTCGGTGAGCGGGCGCATGCGTTCACCGCGCCCCGCCGCGAGGATCATCGCGCGCATTAAAAAACGCCTTTCACAATTGCCCCCTCGCCCGCAAGCGGGAGAGGAGTGCACCCGCAAGGGGCAGGCCGTGGTTGTAAGGAGCCAAAGCCCCAACAACAGATGCTCGGGTGAGGGAAATGCGCAGCATCAGGAGGCTGCGCCTTCCTTGTTTGCCTGTTGTATCTGCGCATTCAACTCAAGCAGGATGTTCAATAAGGGCTTGAGATCAATGTAACGTTCGCAGGCTTTGTGCAGATACTCCATGACCCGAGGCATGTCTTTCAGGTAACCACTCTTGCCGTCGCGGTGATACAGGCGCGCGAAGATGCCCAGCACTTTGATATGCCGCTGGGCGCCCACCAGTTCGTAGTCGCGGTAGAACTCGCCGAAATCCGCGCGTACCGGCAGTCCGGCTTTGCGCGCTTTCTCCCAGTAACGGATCAGCCAGTCGATGATCTCCGCTTCTTCCCATTTGATATAGGCATCCTTGAACAGCGAGGCGAGGTCGTAGGTGATCGGTCCATAGACCGCATCCTGGAAATCCAATACTCCCGGCGAGGTTAAAAAATTTTCCTTTTCGTTTGCCTCCTCAACCCCCGGGAGAGAATTTGGGTGAGGGGGTTCGCTCACCATCAGGTTGCGCGAATGAAAGTCGCGGTGCACATATACGCACGGCTGGGCGAGGTTGTTGGAGAGGATGCGTTTGAACACCTCTTCCAGTTTGGCCTTTTGTTTCTCGCTGAGCGTGACACCCAGATGTTTGGCGATATACCACTCCGGAAACAGATTCAGTTCGCGGCGCAGCAACGCTTCGTCATAAGGCGGCAGTTTGTTCGCTTTTGAAGACAGCTGCAGTTTGATCAGGGTATTGGTTGCGGCGCCATAAAGCCGGGAGGCGCTGTCCGCATCAAGGGCCTGCAGGTAAGTGGTATTGCCGAGATCGGATAGCAGCAGAAAGCCCAATTCCAGGTCCTGTGCGTACACATGCGGCACATGGACACCCGCCGCCTCGAACAGCCTGCCGACGTGCAGAAAAGGTTTGCAGTCCTCGTGCTGCGGCGGTGCGTCCATCACTACTTTTGTGCTGCCGTCGGCAAACGTCGCGCGGAAATAGCGGCGGAAGCTGGCGTCGGCAGAAGCCGGTGCGAGGCTGAATTCCTGTTGCGGGTAGAGGCCGGAAAGCCAGTCGGTAATCTGTTGTTGACGCTGCATCGGATTGCCTTAATCGTGGTTTTGTGCGATTTTAGCACCTTAACTATCCGGCCCGCCCATGCCCCGCCTGCGTCTAATCGCCTGCTCTATCTTGCTTGCTTCGCCTCTTCTGGCGCATGCCGAAACCCTGCCGCTCAAGATGGATCGCACTTTCAAACAATTGCCGCCTTCCGAGGAAGGCGCGGCTTTTGTGAGCGCGAAGGAGATGGAAACACAACAGGGCGAACGGATTGAGGCGCGCGGCGAGGTCGAGCTGCGCCAGGCGGGCCGGGTGGTGAACGCGGATCACCTGATCTATGAACAGGGCCGGCAGCAGGTTTACGCCGACGGCAATGTGCGCCTGGAGCAATCCGCGCTGGAGGTGACCGGTCCCCGGCTGCAGCTTGAGCTGGAGCAGAATACCGGCACGATGGAACAGCCGGAATTTGTACTGGGTGAGCACGCGGCGCGCGGTCATGCCCGCCAGGCGGAGATGCAGGGCAACAACCACTATCTGTTTCACTCGGCGACTTACACGACCTGTCCGGCTGGCAACGATGACTGGCTGCTCAAGGTGAGCCGTCTGGATATTGATCGCAATACCCAGGTTGGGGTTGCCCACCATGCGCGGGTCGAATTCATGGGGGTGCCGCTGCTCTACACGCCGTGGATGGATTTTGCCCTGAACGATGCCAGGCGCTCCGGGTTTTTGGGGCCGATTCTGGGCAGTACCAATACCGGCGGAGCCGAAATCACCGTCCCCTATTACTGGAACATCGCGCCGAATATGGATGCCACTTTTTCACCCCGCGCCATCCGCAAGCGCGGCACCCAGTTCAACAACGAATTTCGCTATCTGCAGGCAAATTATGGCGGCGAGATTGAGGCGGATGTGCTGCAAAACGATCGCCTATCCGGCCGCAATCGCACTCATCTTGCCTTGCGCCACAGCCAGAATCTGGGGCGCGGATTTTCGGCTGCGGTTAATTTTAACGGCGTCTCGGACGACAACTATTACCGCGATCTGGCCAAGGAAGTCAGTGTCAGCTCGCAGGTTAACCTGTTGCGCGAAGGGGTGTTAAATTACAACGACAGTTGGCTGAAAGCATCCGCCCGGGTGCAGCGCTACCAGACCTTGCAGGATCCGCTGGCCAGAATCGCCCTGCCCTACCGGCGGCTGCCGCAACTGAATCTGACCGCGCGGCCGACGGTCGCGGGAGCGAACATGGCGCTGGCCGGGGAATATGTGGATTACAGCCACCCGACCCTGGTCAACGGACAGCGCACGGTGTTGTACCCGTC
>PCWU01000080.1:10787-16374 GCA_002787455.1 Gallionellaceae bacterium CG11_big_fil_rev_8_21_14_0_20_60_62
GGTGAAAACAATGCCGGCGCGCTGCCGAGCAGTTCGCGCGCGGTTCCCATTTTCAGCCTCGACAGCGGCCTGATCTTCGAGCGCAACGACTCCATCCTCGGGGCGGGCTACACGCAAACCCTGGAGCCGCGCGCTTATTACGTGCGCATTCCCTACCGCAACCAGGATCAGTTGCCCAATTTCGATTCCGCCGAGGCGCCGTTCACCTTCAGCCAGATGTTCAGCGAGAACCGGTTTCTGGGGAGTGACCGGGTGGGCGACGCCGATATGGTCACGCTGGCGCTTACCTCGCGCGCCATCGCCGCCGACGATGGCACGGAAAGACTGCGGGTGGCGGTTGCGGAACGTTTTTTCCTCGACACGCCGAGGGTGAATTTGGTGACACCCAACGACAGCAGCAATCGCACCGATATTCTGGGCACCCTGGAAGGGCGGGTGACCCGCGCATTGCGGGTTGACGGCCAGATGCGTTACAACCCGAACGAGAGCAACGTGCAAAACTATAACCTTTCCGTCCGCTACCATCCCGAGGCGGGCAAGGCGCTCAATCTGGGTTACCGCTTTACCCGGCAAACCTTGAGCCAGGTCGATATGTCCGCCCAATGGCCGCTGTACGGGCGCTGGCACGGGGTGGGGCGGTTCAACTATTCCCTGCGTGACAGCCGTAATTTGGAAGCGCTCGCCGGGCTTGAGTATAATGCCGCCTGCTGGGCGGTGCGATTTGTGGCGCAGAGTTTTGCCACCGCGACCCTGGAACGCACTACCGGCGTATTTTTGCAACTCGAACTGAACGATCTGGTGCGGATCGGTTCTGATCCGCTCAAGGCATTGCGCGACAGCGTGCCAAACTATTCCGTATTTAAAACGCCATCCCCCGCCGCACCGGTTGAAGGACTGCGCTAATTCCAGATGATTGAGGACCCATGCCAAACAAAAGAATCCTGATAGGGCTGTTGTGCGCGGTTTGTGCCGGCCCGTTGCCGGCGATGGCCGCAGCCATCCCGCTCGACACGGTGCGGGTGGTAGTCAACGACGGCATCATCACCCGTCTCGAACTGGTGCAGCGCATGCGGGCAGTGGTGCAGCAACTGCAAAGACAGGGCACCCGGTTGCCGGAAAGCGGCATCCTGGAAAAACAAATGCTGGAGCGGATGATCCAGGAAAAGCTGCTGCTGCAGTTTGCCAAAGAGAACGGCGTGAGAGTGGACGAGGCGCAGCTGGAAAGTGCCCTGCAACGCATCGCGCAGCAAAACAATTTTCCTTCGCTGGCGGCGTTCCGCCAAAAACTGGAAGCGGACGGCATCGACTTTCCCCGCTTCCGCGAGGAAATTCGCGGCGAGATGCTGACCTCGCGTTTGCGCGAGCGCGAGGTTGACAGCAAGTTGTTCATTAGCGACAGCGACATCGAAGCCTACCTCGACACCCAGGCGCTGCAAGGCAAGCAAGGCGAACAACTGCAACTGGCGCACATCCTGATCGTGGTGCCTGAGCAGGCGACTGCGGACAATTTGCGCAACCTGCAGCGGCGTGCGGAAGAGGCGCTGCAGAAAATGCGCGACGGGGCAACCTTTGCGCAGATCGCCGCAGGCTACTCGGATGCGCGCGACGCGCTGCAGGGCGGGATGATCGGCTGGCGCCCGCGCAACGAATTGCCCGCCCTGTTTGCCGATGCGCTGGCGCCCCTGCAACCGGGTCAGTTGACCGGGATTTTGCGCAGTCCCAGCGGCTTCCACCTGCTCAAACTGCTCGACCGTCGCAACGATGACGCGCCTGTTTTTATTACCCAGACCCGCGCGCGCCACATCCTGATCAAGACCAGCGAACTGGTCTCTGAAAACGACGCGCGCGACCGTTTGCAGGCGATCAAGCGCAGCATTGACGCGGGCGCCGATTTCGCCGAACAGGCGCGCCTGCATTCGGAAGACGGCAGCGCGGCGCAGGGCGGCGAACTGGGTTGGATCTCGCCGGGAGAGACCGTGCCGGAATTTGAAACCGCAATGAATGCCTTGAAAGAAAAACAGACCAGCGGCCTGGTGAAATCCGGTTTCGGCTGGCACCTGATCCAGGTGCTGGCGCGGCGCAGCGCCGATGTCAGCGAACAGCAAAAGAAGCAACAGGCGCGCAACGCCATTCGCGCCTACAAGTCGGATGAGGCCTACCAGGACTGGTTGCGCCAGTTGCGCGACCGTGCCTTCATCGAATATCGCGAATAAGGTGTCAAAACCCCTCGTCATAACCGCCGGCGAGCCGGCCGGGATCGGCCCCGATCTTTGCCTGCAGCTGGTGCGGCTTGCCCTGCCGCTGGTGATCATTGCCGACAAGACGCTGTTGCAACAGCGCGCGGCGCAACTTGGCAGCGCAATCCAGCTTCATGACTACACGGCAGGCGCACCGCACTTTATCGGCAAGTTGAGCGTACTGCATGTGCCCCTGGCACAACCCGCGCAGGCGGGCCGGCTGAATGCGGCCAATGCGCGTTATGTGCTGGACACCTTGCGCCGTGCCGTGCAGGGTTGCGCATCCGGCGAATTCTCCGGCATGGTCACCGCCCCGGTGCACAAGGGCATCATCAACGATGCAGGCATACCTTTCACCGGCCACACCGAATTTCTGGCCGAACTGACCAACACGCCGCAGGTGGTGATGATGTTGGCAGGTGGTGACATGCGCGTTGCATTGGTTACCACCCATCTGCCGTTGCGTGGGGTGGCGGACGCGATCACAGCACCGCTGCTGGAAAACGTGTTGCGTATTTTGCGGCACGACCTGCAATGCCGCTTCGGCATCGTCCGCCCGCGCATTCTGGTGGCCGGGCTCAATCCGCACGCGGGCGAGGGTGGCCATCTCGGACGCGAGGAAATCGAGGTCATGATTCCGGTGCTGGACAAGCTGCGCGCCGAAGGTTTCGATGTCAGCCCGCCGATCCCCGCCGACACCTTGTTCGCCCCGCATCGCTTGCGCGCTTGTGATGCGGTATTGACGATGTACCACGACCAGGGCTTGCCGGTGCTGAAGCACGCCAGCTTCGGCGCGGGCGTGAATATCACGCTCGGTTTGCCCCTCATCCGCACCTCGGTCGATCATGGCACGGCGCTTGATCTGGCGGGCACCGGCAAGGCGGAGGTCGGCAGCTTGCTGGAAGCGATCAAGGTGGCGGTAGAAATGGCGCAGTGCGAAAAAGCTTTCTCCGGGCATACACATGAGCGGGCATAAGGCCAAGAAGCAGTTTGGCCAGAATTTCCTTGTTGACCAAACCGTCATCGCCGACATCGTGCGCAGTATCAGCCCCCAGCCGAATGACCACATGGTGGAGATCGGACCCGGCCTGGGCGCGCTGACCCGTCCGTTGTTGCAGCATTTGCATAAACTGCATCTGGTGGAGATCGACCGCGACATCATCGCGCGCCTGAAGACCGATTACCCGCAGGACACGATCGTCATCCATGAGGGCGACGCGCTGCAATTCGATTTTTCAACACTGGATGCGCCCTTGCGCATCGTCGGCAATCTGCCCTACAACATCTCCTCGCCCTTGCTGTTCCATTTTGCGGCCTTTGCCGCGCGCATCACCGACATGCATTTCATGCTGCAGAATGAAGTGGTGGAGCGCATGGTGGCCGCGCCCTCGACGCCGCAATACGGGCGGCTGTCGGTGATGCTGCAATACCGCTTTGAGATGGAGAAGCTGCTCGACGTGCCGCCGCAATCGTTTCGTCCTGCACCCAAGGTCGATTCCGCCATCGTGCGCATGATCCCGCTGCCCGCCGACCGGATACAGGTCAGAAATGAAGGGCTGTTCGCCCGGGCCGTGGCTGCGGCTTTCGGGCAACGACGCAAGACCTTGCGTAACACGCTTAAAGCATGGCTGGCCGAAGCCGATTTTGCCCGGCTCGGTATCGATGCGCAGTTGCGCGCGGAGAATCTGGGGGTGGCTGAATTCACCCGCATCGCCAACTTGCTGAACGAGCGCGGTGCAGTCTAGTTTCGGTTAGAATCCCATCCCCGTACCACAATGCCTGCGGCAATTCATCATGTCTGACATCCCACCCATTGTTTTGACCTTTGCCGCCACCGATCCTAGCGGTGGCGCCGGCATCCAGGCCGATATTCTGACCATCGCCAGCATGGGTTGCCACCCCTTGTCGGTGGTGACCGCGATCACGGTACAGGACACCAGCGGCGTGGAAGACGTGCAGGCGGTGGATGCCGACTGGGTCGTTGATCAGGCGCGCTCCGTGCTGGAGGATATGCCGGTCGCCGCATTCAAAATCGGTCTGTTGGGCAGCGTGGAAAACATCGCGGCGATTGCCGAAGTGATCTCCGATTATCCCGATGTGCCGCTGGTGTTCGATCCGGTGCTGGCTTCCGGACGCGGCGACGAGCTGGCGAACGAGGATATGCTGGACGCCTTGCGCGAACTGTTGCTGCCACAGACGACCCTGCTTACGCCAAACAGCATGGAAGCGCGACGCCTGATCGTGGACGAAAACAACGAGGCGGACGATCCGAATCTGGCCGAGAGCGCCAAACGCATCCTGCAACTCGGCTGCGAATATGTGCTGATCACCGGCACCCACGAAAATACCCCCAAGGTCATCAACACGCTCTACGGCGAGGGCGGTCTGTTGCGCAGCGATACCTGGCCGCGCCTGCCCGGCATTTATCATGGCTCCGGCTGTACGCTGTCCTCGGCCATCGCGGCTTTGCTCGCCAATGGATTGTCGATGGAAGAGGCGGTGCGCGAGGCGCAGGAATACACCTGGGAAGCGCTGAAATACGGTTTCCGCCCCGGCATGGGACAGCATATTCCGGATCGCCTGTTCTGGGGACGCGGCGACGAGGACGAAGAGCGCAGTGAAGAAACGCGCCATTGAAGGGCTGTATGCCATCACGCCGGACGAGCCGCATACCATTGCCCTTCTGGACAAAGTCAGACAGGCCTTGCAGGGCGGCGCGCAGGTCTTGCAGTACCGCAACAAATCCGCCGATTCTGTTCTGCGCTTGCAACAAGCCCATGCCCTGCGCCAACTGACACGCGAATTCGGCGCCACCTTCATCGTGAATGATGACGCGCGTCTGGCGGCGCAGGTCGGGGCGGACGGTGTGCATCTGGGCGGTGAAGATGGCGGTATTGCCGCCGCCAGAGCGTTGCTTGGCGAGGCAAAGATTGTCGGGGTGTCTTGCTATAATCGCGCGCCGCTGGCGTTCGAGGCAGTGCGACAAGGTGCGGACTATGTGGCATTCGGCGCTTTTTTTGCGTCTGCGGTCAAACCCGGCGCGGTGCAAGCGGAAGTGTCGATGTTGCAGGCGGCGCGGCGCGAATTATGCGTGCCCATCGTCGCCATCGGCGGCATCACATTGCAGAACGGCGCGGCTCTGATTGCGGCGGGCGCCGATGCGCTGGCGGTCATCTCGGCGCTGTGGAACGCGCCGGACATCGAACAGGCGGCACGGGATTTTTCAACTTTATTCGGCAGGACATCAGCATGACCTCACACAACGAAGAGCTCTTTACCGCGTCACAAAAAGTCATCCCCGGCGGCGTCAACTCGCCGGTGCGCGCATTCCGTTCGGTCGGCGGCACGCC
>PCWU01000041.1:0-332 GCA_002787455.1 Gallionellaceae bacterium CG11_big_fil_rev_8_21_14_0_20_60_62
GCGGATCACTTGTTCCAGTTCCGACACGAAGATCTTGCCGTCGCCGATCTTGCCGGTCTGGGCGGCCTTCTCGATGGCTTCCAGCACGCGGTCCAACTGGTCGTCCTTGATAGCGGCTTCCAGTTTGATCTTGGGCAGAAAATCCACCACATATTCCGCGCCGCGATACAGCTCGGTGTGGCCCTTTTGGCGACCGAAACCTTTGACTTCGGTGACGGTGATGCCTTGCACGTCCATCGCGGACAGCGCTTCACGCACTTCGTCCAGCTTGAACGGCTTGATGATTGCAGTGACCATTTTCATCATGACTCTCCTTTGTGGGCGGGGCGGCG
>PCWU01000041.1:356-6286 GCA_002787455.1 Gallionellaceae bacterium CG11_big_fil_rev_8_21_14_0_20_60_62
GTGTAGGCCGTGCTGGCATTGGTATCGCTGTAGGCCAGAGCAAACAGATATCCGCCGAAGTCCTTGGAAACCGCCAGTTTGTAATCGGTGTAGCTCAGGTTGGTTGCACCGGCGCCCTTATTCGCCCCGCTGTATTCCTGCCGTCCCAAGTGCGCGCTGAAAGTGATACCGGTATCGGTGATGCCCAAATCGGCCAGCGGCAGACTGGCATTGAGCTCGAGATAATCGGTACCGCTTGCATCATTGACACCAAACGTGTCACCCAGGCTGTAGGAGTATTTGGCGGTCACCCACTTGTAGCCCACTGCACCATACAACTCATCCGTGTCGGCCTTGGTGGCGCCGCCGTAACTGCCCGGATAGTTGTAACGCAGGTAGCCCGCGTCATAAGTGAAGTCTTCGCCATAGCTGCCGCGAAAACCGACATAGGTATCCAGCTCGACACTGGCGCGGGTGGCCACACCGGCATCGCTGAGCCAGCTGATGTTGGACCCCCACACGCCGGCATACAGACCGCTGGCATGGGCAGCATCAAAACCGCCCTGGAGCGCCGGATTGGTGCCGGTTTGCGAGATGCCACGGAACAGATAGTCGCTGGTGATCGCCACGTTCGAGCTGAACGTCAGGTCTTCAGCGGCAGCAGATGCAGCGAACGAGGCAGCCAGCGCAACAACAAGCAGTTTTTTCTTAAGCATGATATTTCCTTTCAGTGGTAAAAAAATTTGGGTTACTTCGTTTGCCCCCTCTCCCAACGGGGGAGAGTTGGGGAGGGGGAAACGGGCAAGCCCGTTAAGTTTCAAGGCGGGACAAAAGTATCCACGGCCTCCTATCAGCACCAACTGTGCCAATGTTCAAAAACCTCTGTATCCATTGGGTTTAAAGCCTGACTTGAAGGTGTCTTCCATGCACCGTGTGCACCATGGTCTGGCATCCATAACCACTCATGCACTGCGATGGTGCGGGCGGATTTGGTACACTTCCCGCGTTGAATTTGAAAAAGGAAAAAATATGCTGAACGCAAAGTTTTTTGAAGAGATGTCATCGAAACTGAATGCAGTGGTGGCCAACAGTCCGGCCAAGGACTTCGAGAAGAACGCCCGCTCGCTGCTGGCGCAGGGGTTCTCCAAACTCGATCTGGTCACGCGCGAGGAATACGAAGTGCTGGCGGCGCGGCTGGACAAAATGGAAGCGCGCTTGGCCGAACTGGAAACGAGGAAGTAATGTTCCTCCACCCGGTCATTCCGGCGCAGGCCGGAATCCAGTTAATTGAATATGCCCCGCGTAGCGTTACAAAACCAGGATGCAGGTCACTGCGCGGTCTTGTTTTGTATTGCCGGATTCCGGCCTGCGCCGGAATGACGAAGTAAATGGGACTCGCCGTCCTCTACAGTCGCGCGCTGTCCGGCATGGAAGCCGCGCTGGTCACCGTCGAGGTGCACCTGGCCAACGGCCTGCCGCAGTTCACCATCGTCGGCTTGCCGGAAACCGAGGTGAAAGAAAGCAAAGACCGCGTGCGCGCCGCCTTGCAGAATTGCCAGTTCGAGTTTCCCGCCCGCCGCATCACGGTCAACCTTGCGCCGGCCGATCTGCCCAAAGAGAGCGGGCGCTTCGACTTGCCCATCGCGCTCGGCATCCTTGCCGCCTCGGGACAGATCCCCGCCAACAAACTGAATGAATATGAATTTGCCGGTGAGCTGGCATTGACCGGCGAATTGCGCGCGATTCGAGGCGCGCTGGCGATGACCTACCGCGCCGCCGATTCGGGGCGCGCTTTTATTCTTCCCGCGGTAAACGCGGCGGAAGCGGCGCTGGTGGAAGATGCGGTGGTGTATCCGGCGCAATCGCTGTTACAGGTGGCGGCGCATCTGACCGGGCGCGATGCCCTCACGCGCCAACTCGCGGACACCCAGCCCGTTGCGCCACACTATCCCGACATGCGCGAAGTCAAAGGACAAACCGCCTCCAAACGCGCGCTCGAGATCGCGGCAGCGGGCGGACATTCCGTGCTGATGTCCGGCCCGCCCGGTACCGGCAAGAGCATGCTGGCGGCGCGTTTCCCCGGCATCCTGCCGCAGATGACGCAAGAGGAAGCGCTGGAATCAGCGGCCATGCAATCGCTCGGCGGCCAATTCGACATTGCATGCTGGAAACGCCGTCCCTATCGCGCCCCGCATCACACCGCGAGCGCGGTGGCACTTGTCGGCGGCGGCAGCAATCCCCGACCGGGCGAAATCTCCGTCTCCATGCACGGCGTTTTGTTTCTGGATGAATTGCCGGAGTTCGACCGCAAGGTGCTGGAAGTGTTGCGCGAGCCGCTGGAGAGTGGTCGCATCACCATTTCGCGCGCGGCGCGGCGTGCCGATTTCAAGGCGCAGTTCCAGTTGCTGGCGGCGATGAACCCCTGCCCCTGCGGTTATCTCGGCCATTACAACGGCAAGTGTCGCTGCACGCCAGACCAGGTGGCGCGCTATCGCGGCAAGATTTCCGGCCCGCTGCTGGACCGCATCGACATCCAGATCGAAGTACCGGCGGTGCCGCAGGAGGATTTATTGAAGCAGTCCGATGGTGAAGACAGTTGCGCCATTCAGGCGCGCGTCGAAGCCGCGCGACAACGCCAACTGGCGCGCCAGAACAAGCCGAATGCGTTGCTCTCCGTGACCGAGATCGACCAGTATTGCGCACCGGACGCGCAGGGCGAGGCTTTGCTGCGCCAGGCCATCACCCGGCTCAATCTTTCCGCACGCGCCTACCACCGCATCCTCAAGGTGGCGCGCACCGTTGCCGACCTGGCGGGCAGCGAAAATCTCCTGACCGCGCACATTGCCGAAGCAGTGCAATACCGGCGCATGGATAAAACCCCATAATTGCTGATGAATTGTGGGTGCGCATATAATATGCGCATTATTCATGGAGGCCATCATGTCCACCCCGCACTTCGACGCATCCGCACCGAAAAAAGCGGCCAACCTCAGCATCAATTCCGATCTGCTGCGCCAGGCAAAAGAGTTGCACATCAATCTTTCGCAAAGCATGGAGGAACATCTGGCGAATTTGGTGCGCGAGGCGAAGCAAAAACAATGGCTGGCCGAGAACGCCGAGTTCATCGCGGCGTACAACAAGCGCATCGAAAAGGAAGGCATGCCGCTCGAACAGTACCGGACGTTCTGACGGTGGCACATTTCGATATTTATCCCAACCCGGGACACACCAAAAAATCCGACGTGCCCTACCTGCTCGAAGTCCAGAGTGATTTGTTGGACACTCTGGATAGCCGCGTCGTGGTGCCTTTGCGCAGAGTGGATCGCTTCGACAAAGTGGCGCTTCCCAAAAACCTTGCGCCCGTATTCGAGATAGACGGGCTAACCTGCTTCATGGAAACCCCAAAGTTGGCGGCAGTCCCGGCCAGGATTCTGAAAACTCCTGTCGCCTCCCTGGCAAACCATCATGCGGCTGTGACGACCGCGCTTGATTTCCTTTTTCAGAGTTACTGAAACCCGACTCACCAACACATACCATGCCAAGACAGCCGCATCCCATCGAACAACTCCTGCAACAGCGCATCCTGATTCTCGACGGCGCGATGGGCACCATGATCCAGCGCTACAAGCTGGGCGAGGCCGACTATCGCGGCACGCGTTTCGCCGATTGGCCACGCGATCTCAAGGGCAACAACGACCTGCTGGTCATCACCAAGCCGGAAGTCATCAAGGCCATCCACTGCGAATATCTGACGGCGGGCGCGGACATCATCGAGACCAACACTTTCGGTGCGAATGCGACCACACTGAACGCCTACGGCATGGCCGAATTCAACTACGAGTTGAACGTCGCCGGTGCGCGGGTCGCGCGTGAAGCGTGCGACCAATTTGCGACGGCAGACAGGCCGCGCTTCGTCGCCGGCGTACTCGGCCCGACCGACAAGACTGCCACCATCTCGCCCGACGTGAACGACCCCGCCGCGCGCAACATCAGCTTCGACAAATTGGTGGCGGATTATGCCGAGGCAACGCGCGGTCTGATGGACGGTGGCGCGGATTTGATCTTGATCGAAACCATCTTCGACACGCTGAATGCCAAGGCCGCGATCTTTGCGGTGAAATTGGTTTTCGAGGAACGCGGCACATCGCTTCCCATCATGATCTCCGGCACCATCACCGATGCGTCCGGCCGCACCTTGACGGGCCAGGTGACCGAGGCGTTTTACAATTCACTGGCTCACGCCAACCCTATTTCCATCGGCCTTAACTGCGCGCTTGGCGCGGCCGAGTTGCGCCAGTATGTGGAGGAGATGTCGCGCGTCGCCAACTGTTACGTCAGCGCACACCCCAACGCCGGGTTGCCCAATCCCTTGGCCGAGACCGGTTATGACGACACGCCGGAAAACATGTCGGGCCACATCAAGGAATGGGCGCAGAGCGGCTTGCTCAACATTGTCGGCGGTTGCTGCGGCACCTCGCCCGCGTTCATCAAAGCCATCGCCAACGTGGTCAAGGATGTTCCACCACGCAAGATTCGGGACATTGCGCATGAATGTCGCCTGTCCGGACTGGAACCCTTCAACATCGGCGATGACTCGCTGTTCGTCAACGTGGGTGAACGTTGCAATGTGACCGGTTCGGCCCGGTTCAAGCGTCTGATCCTCGAAGCGCAATATGACGAGGCGCTGGAAGTCGCCAAACAACAGGTCGAGACCGGCGCGCAGGTCATCGACATCAACATGGACGAAGCCATGCTGGACGGCGAGGCGGCAATGGTTAAATTCCTCAACCTGATCGCGTCCGAGCCGGATATCTCCAAAGTGCCGCTGATGATCGACTCCTCCAAGTGGAGCATCATAGAGGCTGGTCTGAAGTGTGTGCAGGGCAAGTCCATCGTCAATTCCATCTCGCTCAAGGAAGGCGAAGAGAAGTTTTTGCAACAAGCGCGACTAGTGCGCCAGTACGGCGCCGCCGCCGTGGTGATGGCGTTCGACGAACAAGGTCAGGCCGACACTTACCAGCGCAAGACCGACATCTGCCAACGCTGCTACGACATCCTGGTGAATCAGGTTGGCTTCCCGCCCGAAGACATCATCTTCGACCCCAACATCTTTGCCATCGCGACGGGTATCGAAGAGCACAACAACTACGCGGTGGACTTCATCAACGCGACCGCGTGGATCAGGAAGAACCTGCCTTACGCCAAGGTCAGCGGCGGCGTGTCCAACGTGTCGTTCTCTTTCCGCGGTAACGAACCGGTGCGCGAGGCGATCCACACCGTGTTCCTGTATCACGCCATCAAGGCGGGGATGAACATGGGCATCGTCAACGCCGGACAGCTCGGCGTGTACGAAGAGATACCAAAAGACCTGCGCGACGCTGTGGAAGACGTGGTGTTAAACCGTCATCCCGATGCGGGCGAGAAACTGGTCAAGATGGCCGAGTCGGTCAAAAGCGGCGGCAAGGAACAGGTCGAAGATTTGGAATGGCGCAAAGGCACGGTGCAGGAACGCCTGACGCACGCGCTGGTGCGCGGCATCACCACCTACATCGTCGAAGACACCGAGGAAGCGCGCCTGCAAGCCAAGTTCCCGGTAGAAGTGATCGAAGGCCCGCTGATGACCGGCATGAACGTCGTCGGCGACTTGTTCGGCGCGGGCAAGATGTTTTTGCCGCAAGTAGTGAAATCGGCACGCGTGATGAAACAAGCCGTGGCGCATTTGATTCCCTACATCGAAGCCGAGAAACTGCGCTCCGGCGACACCAGCACCAAAGGCAAGATCGTGATGGCCACGGTAAAGGGCGACGTGCACGACATCGGCAAGAACATCGTCACGGTCGTCCTTCAATGCAATAACTTCGAAGTGGTGAACATGGGCGTAATGGTGCCGTGCCAGCAGATATTGGACACCGCGCGCGAACACAAAGCGGACATCATCGGCTTGTCCGGCC
>PCWU01000052.1:0-2600 GCA_002787455.1 Gallionellaceae bacterium CG11_big_fil_rev_8_21_14_0_20_60_62
CCTCTTCCAGCTTCTGGATTGCCAGCGACAGCGCGGGCTGGCTGATGAAGGATTTCTCCGCCGCGCGGCGAAAGTTGCGTTCCTGTGCCACGGCGACGATGTAGCGAAGTTCGTTGAGAGTCATTGTGCGTTCCTTTAAGCCGTTATTCCGGCCTGCGCCGGAATAACGCGGTTGGTGATTTGCATAATAAATCAAGCAGGTTTGAACTATCAATTGGATTTAACCATGTTGGAAGCCTACATTGCGTCCGTGGCCTTTGAACCACGCAACCCATTCAAGGAGATCATCATGAGCCAATGCCCGTTTGTGCACAAAGCCGGGAGCGGCACGTCGAACCACGACTGGTGGCCAAACCAACTGCACCTCGAAATCCTGCACCAGCACACCCCCGAGTCCAACCCGATGGACGAGAATTTCAACTACGCCGAAGAATTCAAGAAGCTCGACCTCGCGGCGGTGAAAATGGACCTGACCGCGCTCATGACCGACTCGCAGGACTGGTGGCCGGCCGACTACGGCCACTACGGCCCCTTCTTCATTCGCATGGCCTGGCATAGTGCCGGCACCTACCGCACCGGTGATGGCCGCGGCGGTGCAGGCCACGGCAACCAGCGCTTCGCCCCGCTCAACAGCTGGCCCGATAACGTCAACCTCGACAAGGCGCGTCGCCTGCTGTGGCCGGTCAAACAGAAGTACGGCCGCAAAATTTCCTGGGCCGACCTCATTATTCTCGCGGGCAACGTTGCCATGGAATCGATGGGCTTCAAGACCTTCGGTTTCGCCGGCGGGCGCGAGGACATCTGGGCGCCGGAAATCGACGTCTATTGGGGCAATGAAGAAAAATGGCTGGATGATAAAGTCCGCATGACCGCCGAGGGCGAGTTGGAAAACCCCCTCGCCGCCGTGCAGATGGGGCTGATTTATGTGAATCCAGAAGGTCCCGGCGGCCAACCCGATACGCTCGAATCCGGCCGTTTGGTGCGCGAAACCTTCGCGCGCATGGCGATGAACGACGAAGAAACGGTGGCGCTCACCTGCGGCGGGCACACCTTCGGTAAATGCCACGGTGCCGGGGATGCGGCGCTGGTCGGCGCAGCCCCCGAGGCCGCCGGACTCGCCGAGCAGGGTCTGGGTTGGAAGAGTCGTTATGCCAGCGGCAAGGGCGGCGACCAGATCGGCAGCGGTCTGGAAGGCTCGTGGACGCCGACGCCGACCCGGTGGGACATGAGTTATCTCGACATGCTGTTCGGCAACGAGTGGGTGTTGTCCAAGAGCCCGGCGGGCGCGCATCAGTGGACGCCCAACCAGGCGACCGACAGCAACACCGCACCGGCCGCGCACGATGCGTCGAAAAAAGTGCCCATCATCATGACCGATGCCGATATGGCGATGCGCATGGATCCGGCCTACGCAACAATCGCGCGCCGCTTCCACCAGAATCCGGACGAATTCGCCGACGCCTTCGCCCGCGCCTGGTTCAAGCTCACCCACCGCGACATGGGTCCTAAGTCGCGCTACCTTGGCGCCGAAGTACCGAAGGAAGACCTGCTCTGGCAAGACCCCGTCCCCGCCGTCGATCACCCGCTGGTCGAAGACCAGGATGTGGCGGCGCTCAAGGCCAAGGTGCTGGCGTCCGGCCTCGGCGTCTCCGAACTGGTTGCGACGGCATGGGCCTCGGCCTCGACCTTCCGCGGTTCCGACCTGCGCGGCGGTGCGAACGGCGCGCGCATCCGCCTCGCGCCGCAAAAGGACTGGGAGGCCAACCAGCCGGCGCAACTGGCCAAGGTGCTCAAGACGCTGGAGCGCATTCAGGGCGAGTTCAACGCCGCCCAATCCGGCGGCAAGCAAATCTCGCTGGCCGACTTGATTGTTCTCGCAGGTTGCGCCGGCGTCGAAGAGGCGGCGAAGAAGGCCGGTCATGCCGTGACGGTCCCCTTCACGCCCGGCCGCATGGATGCCGCGCAGGAACAGACCGATGTGGCGTCCTTCGCCGTGCTCGAACCGATCGCCGACGGCTTCCGCAATTACCAGAAGGCGCAATACACCGTCGCGGCGGAGGAACTGTTGCTAGACCGCGCGCAACTGCTGACGCTCAATGCGCCAGAGATGGCCGTGCTTGTTGGCGGCATGCGCGCCATGAACGCCAACGTCGGGCAGTCGCAACACGGTGTGTTCACCAAAAAGCCCGGGGCGCTCTCCAACGACTTCTTCGTCAACCTGCTCGACATGGGCACGACGTGGCAGCCGGTATCGGATGCCGGGGAGGTGTTTGAGGGGCGCGACCGCAAGACCGGCAAGGTCAAGTGGGCCGGCACCCGTATCGATTTGGTCTTCGGCTCGAATTCCCAACTGCGGGCTTTGGCTGAAGTCTATGCCGGTGCGGATGCGCGGGAGAAATTTGTCCATGACTTCGTCGCGGCATGGACCAAAGTGATGAATCTGGATCGTTTCGATCTTGCCTGATCACTTTGAATGATCGTTGCCGGGTTTTCCGCGCCGGACATAGGCGGGCGCGGATTTGCAAAGGAGGTTCATCATGCAAACTTTTTTATCGCACCATGCCTATCTGCAAACATTCCTTACGGCGCTTGTGCTGCTT
>PCWU01000052.1:2621-3868 GCA_002787455.1 Gallionellaceae bacterium CG11_big_fil_rev_8_21_14_0_20_60_62
GAAGGGTTGACGGGTGTCGAGGGAACGGGCTTGTTTGCAGACCGGGACGGGGACTGAGTCTGCAACGCAGCAATCCTATGGTGATAACATTGCCAAGCTATAACACTGCGTAATGGCATCATCTTTTTATTGACGAGACAAGGAGAGCAACCATGAGCAAATTATCTGCTATCAACATCGGCATCAGCGAAAAAGACCGCAAGAAGATTGCCGATGGTCTGGGCCGCATGCTGGCCGATACCTACACCCTGTATCTCAAGACCCACAATTTCCACTGGAACGTCACCGGCCCCATGTTCCAGACCCTGCACCTGATGTTCATGGCGCAGTACACGGAAACGTGGAACGCGGTGGATCTGGTTGCCGAGCGCATCCGCACCCTGGGTTATCCCGCGCCCGGCAGCTACAAGGACTTTGCCTCGCTTACCAGCATCAAGGAGAGCAGCGGCGTGCCGAGCGCGAAAGAGATGATCAAACAACTTGTCGAAGGTCAGGAGACCGTGGCGCGCACCGCGCGCGAAGTGCTGCCGATCGCCGAGAAGGCGGGCGACCAGCCTACTGTTGATTTGCTTTCCGCGCGCATGGAAGTGCATGAAAAAAACGCGTGGATGCTACGCAGCCTGTTGGAGGAGTGAACAGCTCCAACGGATATTGCAACTCTCACGCGTTTTTTCGATGAAGACCCATGCGGCGGATTCATCGCCGCGTGATGTTGGAACCAAAAAAAACGCGCGGGTGCTCGGAAGTCTTTTGGAAGCGTAACTGCATCCGGGTGTTTTACTTCTCTCGCGCATATTTACCCTGCGTTCGCGCTGCTGCCGCATTTGGAATGGGATATTTTTCAGCGTAGACTGGACCCGCAAGTCGCGTCTTTCTACGTGTGGGAGATCAGCGTGAAAAATAAAATTCTGTTCCCGGTTGTTGCGCTGCTGGTTCTGGTTGCCGGGCTGGCAGCTTATCTATTCTGGCCTTCCGGCCAACCCGAACCCGCCGGTGTGCCTGTAGCCGTTGCATCCTTGCCCGTGCCGCCCGCACCAATCGTGCAGCCCGCCGAAAGCCCGGCGGCCAAATCGCCGCCGCCCCCGCCGGTGTCGCAACTGCCTCTGCCGCCGCTAACCGGGAGCGATGGCTTGGTGTTGGAAAAACTGGCCGGTTTGGGGGTAAACCAAACATTGATGGCGCTGTTGCGTCCCGGACAAATCATTCAAAACATCGTGGTGACCGTCGATAATTTGCCGCGCCAGCGC
>PCWU01000074.1 GCA_002787455.1 Gallionellaceae bacterium CG11_big_fil_rev_8_21_14_0_20_60_62
CCAACTAAAGTTATTTTCCTTGGCGCTTGTTCACAGTTATGTTGTAAGCAAAACTGTCGTCAGATTCGCGGCCAAACTGACACTCAAATTGGTCGCATAAGCATGCCCGTGATGGACACGTATGGCATTTGTTCACACCAAATCGCCATCAGTCCATAGGTACAGAAAACTGAACCAACAACCTATAGCCCGTTACTCAATACGTGCCAGAAGAGATTAATATTCTCTGATGCGTATAGCGTACTTGACTGGTATCGGTTAGTGTTCTACACTTCCGTACATCAAACTTACTCGGCGGCGCAGATGACTACTACGCTCAACATCGACCAAGCAGATATGGCATCCTCGATTAATTGGAGCTCAATACAGCTCATCAACAAAAAAACACTGCTGGGCATGATCCCGCTGTCGGAGAAGGCTATCTACAACATGGAAAAGCGCGGGGATTTCCCCAAGCGCATCGCCCTCACCACCCGCAACGTAGCATGGGATATGGCCGAAGTCGCGGCATGGATCGAGGGACGCAAGGCATCCGGCGATCAGGCGGCACGGCCTGGCCAGACGGTCATCGTTTCTTGATCGTCCAGTCGTCAATCATGTCCGCCCAGTCCTGCAACATAGCTGTGCGTTGTTCCCGGTACTCAGCCTTGTTGTACACCGCCCTGACCCCCTTCTGTTCGTGGGCAAGGCATTTCTCGATCCAGTCCGTGTTGTACCCAGCCTCGTGCAGCAAGGTGCTAGCCGTTCGGCGCAAGTCGTGCGGCCCGAACTTGGCCAGTTCCTTGCCGTCCTTCTGCGCCAGCGTATAGACCAGTTCCAATACGCGGTTCAGCGTGGCATTGCTCATCGGCGCGTCAGCGTCATAGCGTGACGGTAGCACCCATTCAGCCCCCCCGGCAAAGGTCTTGAGCGCCATGAAAATGTCCAGCGCCTGCCGTGACAGGAACACCAGATGCGGGTTCCGGCGCTTCATCCTCTCCTTCGGGATTGTCCATAGCGCTTCCGTAAAACTAATCTCGCTCCATTTTGCATCGGTCAACTCGCCCTTGCGTACCATCGTCAGCAGCAGCAGCTTGCACGCCACCTTGAACTGCGGGCCTGCCGACACTTTCTCCATGTACTCATACATCAGCCCGATTTCATCCGGTGACAGGGCACGCTCACGCGGCACGAAACGGGCAATGGCCATGGGGCGCACCAAGTCTGCCGGGTTTTCGACACGCTGGCCGCGTTCGTTCGCCCACCGGTAGATCTGCATCACCACTTCACGGGTATGGACTGCCGTGGCCGGCGCTCCCCTAGCCACAATCTTGTCGGTCAAATCGCGCAGGTCGTCATGGTTTATCTCAGTCAGCAGCTTGTTGCCGAATGGGCTTTTCAACTCGCGGTCGTAGCAGGCGCGGCGCATGTCCCGTGTTGAGTCGGCCATCTCGTAACCGCGTAACCACGCCTGCGCCCAGTCGTCGAAGGTCTTGGCGTCCTTGTCTCGGTTTTTGGCCCGTGCCTTCTCCCTGGCCGGTGACTTGCCTGCGGCAATCATCTTCTTTGCCTCGTCCAGCCGTTCGCGTGCTTCGGCCAGCGTGATACCGCCCACGCCGTACTGGCCGAACGTCACCGTCTCCTGCCTGCTGTTGAGGGTGTAGTTGTAACGGAACGAGATGCCGCCCGCCTTGGTGACTGCCACATAGAGGCCGTCGCGGTCGGCCACCTTGTACATCTTGTCCTGCGCCTTCAAGTTACGCAGCTTGGTATCGGAAAGCATTCATCTCCTTTGCTTCGATCGTTCTATCATGGTATCGGCTGGGGCTGGAGATACCATGATTTTGCAAACCATGAAAAACGCCGCAAACCCTTGCCCTTCATAGAATATAATGATTTCGATACCATGAATTTCCACATCATCAATGAATGGTATCGGCCAGAATTTCCGGGCTCCCGAAAATAATACCACTGAAAGTACCATTAAAAATAACTCCTTGCCGATGCATCGTCATGCATGGTATTACCAGATGCAAACAACAAAAAAACCCGCAGTGACGCGGGCTTACGTTGTTTTCTTACTATTCAGTGCCAGACAGTACGAGACATCAAATCATTCCCACTCAATCGTCGCGGGGGGTTTGCCGGAGATGTCGTACACCACGCGATTGATGCCGCGCACTTCGTTGATGATGCGGTTGGAAACTTTGCCCAGCAACTCGTAGGGCAGGTGCGCCCAGTGCGCGGTCATGAAGTCCTGGGTCTGTACCGCACGCAAGCTGACCACCCATTCATAGGTGCGGCCGTCGCCCATCACGCCGACCGATTTCACCGGCAGGAACACGGTAAACGCCTGTGAGGTCAGCTCGTACCAGGTCTTGCCGTTGGCATCTTTCGTATTGTTCAGTTCTTCGATGAAGATCGCATCGGCGCGGCGCAGCAGTTCGGCATATTCGCGTTTGACTTCGCCGAGGATACGCACCCCCAAACCGGGGCCGGGAAAAGGATGGCGGTACACCATTTCCGGCGGCAACCCCAGCGCCACGCCAAGTTCGCGCACCTCGTCCTTGAACAGTTCGCGCAACGGTTCCAGCAGCTTGAGGTGCATCGATTCCGGCAAACCGCCGACGTTGTGGTGCGACTTGATGGTGTGCGCCTTCTTGGTCTTGGAGCCGGCAGATTCGATCACATCCGGATAGATGGTGCCCTGCGCCAGCCATTTTGCCTGTTTCAGCTTGGCCGATTCGCGCTGGAACACTTCGACAAATTCGCGCCCGATGACTTTTCTCTTCTGCTCCGGATCGGTCACGCCGGTCAGGTGTTTCATGAACTCGCCGCTGGCATCGACATGAATCACTTTCATGTTCAGATTCTTGCCGAAGGTTTCCATCACCTGTTCGCCCTCGTGCAGACGCAACAAACCGTTGTCCACGAACACGCAAGTCAATTGGTCGCCGATGGCTCTATGGATCAAGGCCGCCGCCACCGAGGAATCCACACCGCCGGAGAGGCCGAGAATGACTTCCTCGTTGCCGACCTGCGCTTTGATCTTTGCCACCGCTTCGCCGATATAGTCCGGCATGTTCCAGTCCTGGCCGCAACCGCAGATGTCGTGCACGAAGCGGGCAAGAATCGTTTTGCCCTGCGGGGTATGGGTGACTTCAGGGTGGAATTGCACCGCATAGTAGCGGCGCGACTCATCCGCCATCGCGGCAATCGGGGTCGACGCGTTGGATGCGATCACCTTAAATCCGTGAGGCAGTTCTGCGACTTTGTCGCCATGGCTCATCCATACATCGAGCAGACCGTGACCCCGCGCATTGGTCTTGTCCTGGAGGCCGTCGAACAATTTCGCATGGCCATGCGCGCGGATCTCGGCATAGCCGAACTCGCGCACGCGGCCGGACTCGACCTGTCCGCCGAGCTGCGCCGCCATGGTCTGCATGCCATAGCAGATGCCCAGCACCGGCACGCCAAGATCGAACACCACTTGCGGCGCTTGCGGTGTCTCCTCCTCATATACCGAGTTTGGCCCGCCGGAAAGAATGATGCCTGCCGGGTTGAACGCGCGGATATCCGCTTCACTCATGTCCCATGGATGGAGCTCGCAATACACATGCGCCTCGCGTACACGGCGTGCGATCAGCTGGGTGTATTGGGAACCGAAGTCGAGGATGAGGATTTTTTTATGCATAGTCTGATTGGGAATAAAAAAGGCGGATGAATCCGCCTTTTGTTAATCGATGTGATAGTTGGGCGCTTCCTTGGTGATCTGCACATCGTGCACGTGAGATTCACGGATGCCGGCCGAAGTGATCTGCACGAACTCGGCCTTGGCATGCACGGTGGGAATATCGGGGCAGCCGAGGTAGCCCATGCTGGAACGGAGACCGCCCATCAGTTGGTGGATCACCGCCAGCGCGCTGCCTTTGTAAGGCACGCGGCCTTCCACGCCCTCCGGCACCAGCTTGTCCTGGTTGGCTTCGTTATCCTGGAAATAGCGGTCGCTGGAACCCTGCTGCATTGCGCCCAGGCTGCCCATGCCGCGATAGGATTTGTAGGAGCGTCCCTGAAACAGCTCGATCTCGCCCGGCGCTTCTTCGGTGCCGGCGAACAGTCCGCCCAGCATCACCGCATGCGCCCCGGCCGCGATGGATTTGGCGATATCGCCGGAGAAACGCACCCCGCCATCGGCAATCAGCGGCACGCCGCTGCCGGCCAGCGCATCCGCCACGTTCTGTATCGCGGTGATCTGCGGCACGCCGACCCCGGCAACAATGCGCGTGGTGCAAATTGAACCGGGGCCAATCCCCACCTTCACCCCGTCCGCGCCATGCTCAACCAGTGCTTTGGCGGCGGCGGCGGTGGCGATATTGCCGCCGATCACGTCAATTTGAGGATAATTTTTCTTCACCCACTGCACCCGCTCCAATACGCCGCGCGAGTGGCCGTGCGCGGTATCCACCACAATCACATCCACTCCGGCATCCGCCAGCAGACCGACGCGCTCCTCGGTGCCTTCACCCACGCCCACCGCTGCGCCGACGCGCAAACGGCCCTGGCTATCCTTGCAAGCGTTCGGATATTCGGTGGATTTGAGAATATCCTTCACCGTCATCAGGCCGCGCAACTCGAAGGCATCGTTGATCACCAGCACGCGCTCGATGCGGTGCTTGTGCATCAGCGCGCGCGCCTCGTCCAGACCGGCATTTTCCCTGACCGTGATCAGACGCTCGCGCGGGGTCATGATGTTGCCGATCGACTGGTCGAGATTAGTCTCGAAGCGCAGGTCGCGATTGGTCACAATGCCGACAACCTGTTTGCCCTGCAACACCGGCAGGCCGGAAATCTTGTACTGGCGGGTCAGGTTGAGCACGTCGCGCACGGTCATGTCGGAGCGCACGCAGATCGGATCCTTGACCACCCCGCTCTCGAAACGCTTGACCTTGGCGACCTGCGCCGCCTGCTCTTTCGCCGTCATGTTCTTGTGCACCATGCCGATGCCGCCTTCCTGTGCCAGCGCAATCGCAAGGCGCGCTTCGGTCACGGTATCCATCGCGGCCGACAACAGCGGAATATTCAACTCGATGTTGCGGGTGACCCGGGTGCGCAGATTAACGTCGCGCGGCAGGACATCGGACTGGGCCGGCAACAACAAGACATCGTCGAAAGTAAGAGCGGTTTGGGTAATACGCATGGAAGTCCCTTCGGCAAAGCGCGGATTATAGCAAAATCGGGATGCGTCCCGGCAGCGACACGAACCCTTTACTGGTGCTTTTGCGCCATCACATACATGATGTGTTCAAAAAATAGCTCGCACCAGTCCAGTTCACTGCTTTTCAGGGTATTCAACAATTTATTCACTTCGGGCAACGGCCACGCCGGGTCATAGCTGACCAACATATCCAGGGAGTAGTGGGCCAACGTCTTCTCGATCTTGGCGCCGCGCCAATTGATCTTGTCCAGCATCAGCGCCAGATCCTTGTCCGTTTCAGCATCGATCATCATGTCGCCGTAGCGCTTGGGATGTTCTTGTGTGAAGCGGATAAAGCGGGTCAACAGGTAAAAGAATTCGCCCTCGTTGTCCTGCGTGACTTCATCACCCAACATGAAGGGGAAAGCAGCCAGTTCCAGCCAGTAATAATTGAGCTTGGGATTGCGCCACTTGCACACCCCCACATAGCCTTTGCGCGCTTGGGCGCGAGCGATGCAATCGTCTATGATCATCCGGTCCGATGCCCGATCCACCAGATCGGGATCTCTCAACACGATCGGCTTGACCAGGAAGAAATCGGGAAAGTCATCGAACAGCTTGCCCGAGGTCACATGCGAACGGTAATAGGAACGAAACAACCTGCGCACCAATTCCTGGTTGCTTTCCACCGGCAAGAAATCCTGCAGGCTCTGGCCCTTCAGCTTTTTGTGCGGCATGCGCTCCTCCGGTCTGAATTTCGTTCGTGCTTGTCAATACCCGCAAGGCAAAGCGCGCGAATCCACCCGCAATGATAAATTGACGCGCGGCAAAAGAATAGGTAGCTTCGACACAAATTTTATGGAGGTCTGGCATGAAAACCCTACTCGCACTCTCCTTGCTGACGATTTT
>PCWU01000135.1:0-628 GCA_002787455.1 Gallionellaceae bacterium CG11_big_fil_rev_8_21_14_0_20_60_62
AGCCGAAGAAGGAGTAACCGCGCACCACTTTGGTTTTCGGCACCGACAGCATCGCCGTGGTGAGCGGGTAGGTCACCTGGTCTTCCACCACCTGCGGCGCCTGGCCGGGGAAGCCGGTGAAGATGATGACCTGCACATCGGACAAGTCGGGAATCGCGTCCAGCGGCGTGGATTTCATCGTCTGCCAACCCGCGAACGAGATGAGCAGGGTCGCGATCAGCACCATGAAGCGGTTCCTGATCGAAATATCAATCAGCGCGCGGATCATTGCGGCGCTCCCGCGTCGTGCTGCGCCGGATCATGCGCGGCAGGTGCTGCCGGTTGCTGCATCGCCTCCAGCATCTTGGCGGTTGCTTCCTTCAGTTTCGATTCGGAATCGATCAGGAACTGCGCCGACGTCACCACGATTTCGCCTTCGTTCAATCCGCTCACGATCTGGGTCTGGCCGTTGGCCGCCACGCCGATCACCACCTTGCGCGGCTCATACTGCCCCGGCGCGCGCTGCACGAATACCTGTTCCTGCGTGCCGGTGCGCACGATGGCCTCGCTCGGCACCGCAATCGCCTCGACCTGGCGGTCGGCCTGCACCGTCACCCGGCCGAACATGTCGGGCTTGAGTTGCAAATCC
>PCWU01000135.1:641-1348 GCA_002787455.1 Gallionellaceae bacterium CG11_big_fil_rev_8_21_14_0_20_60_62
AAATCCGGATTGGCGAATTCCAGCCGCGCCTTGAGCGTGCGCGTCTTCGCGTCGAGGTAGGGATAGAGGCGGGTCAGTTTGCCGCTGAAGGTGCGTCCGGGGATGCCCGCCACTTGCAGGTCGGCGCGGTCGCCCTCGCGCACCCAGGGCATGTCGTCCTCGTACAGATCGACCATCACCCACACCCGCGACAGGTCGGCGATCAGGTACAGCTCGGTCGAAGGCTGGATGCGCTCGCCCTCGCGCGCGCCGATGCTCATCACGATGCCGCCCTGCGGCGCATGGATGTGCACCGCCTTGAATATCTCGCGCTTTTCTTTCAGTTGCGCGATCTGATGTTCGGGGATGTCGAGCAGACGCAGGCGCTGTTCGGAAGAAACAAGCAGACTCTGCGCGCCCTCGCGCACGTCGGCAAACGGGCTGTCCTTGAGCTGCTCGGCATTCTCCAGCGCCAGCAGATATTCCTCCTCGCTGGTCACCAGCTGCGGTGAGTAGATGGAAAGCAACATATCGCCCTTGCGTACCGCATCACCGGTGTTATGGACGAACAGCTCTTCCACCCAGCCATCGTATTTTGGGTGCAGGCGCAGCAGGCGTTCCTCGTCAACCGTGACGCGCCCGCTGGTGCGGATGCTGCGTGCCAGCGTGGCGCGTTGCGCCGCCTTGGTGCGCACGCCCATGTCCTGCACCATGACCGGGTCGATCTT
>PCWU01000135.1:1362-11917 GCA_002787455.1 Gallionellaceae bacterium CG11_big_fil_rev_8_21_14_0_20_60_62
TTCATCGGATTGCGGTAGAACAGCGGTTTGCCTGCTTCCTCGCTGGCGGGGATGTCTGTCGTAGTGTGCGGGGCGCGGCTGGCGAGCCAGTAGCCGCCGCCCGCACCGAGCAACAGGGCGACAATAACGGCGATAAGTGTCTTATTGGGTTTCATGCATATTCTCCTTGGTTGCAGGAAGCGGCACGCCGACGGCGGCCTGCAGATTGGCCAGCGCCTGCCAGCCGCCACTCAGTGCTTTCCAGTATTGCGTTTCGTAGTTGTAGAGCGTGATCTGCGCGCGCACCAGGTTGAGGAAATCCACCTTGTTCACCTGATACGCCGCGCGCATGGCCGATACACTCTGCTGCGCCTGCGGGATGAGCCCGGTCTTGAACAGTGCGGTTTGATTGTGCGCGGAATGGTATTCCGCCAGCGCCTGTTCGATTTGCGCGCCGACCTGCAACTGGCTGTCCTGCAACTCATATTCCTGCTGCTGCCGCTCGGCGTGGCGCTGCGCCACTGCTTTATCCTGGCGGCTGCCGGCGAACAGCGGCAAATTGATACCCAAGGTGACGGTGGCGAAATCGGCGCGGGAACTGCCGTCAAGATTGTTGCCGTTGCGGAAGCCGTAAGCCATGCCCAATTTGAAATCGGGGTAATAATCCTTCTCCGCCAGCCCGCGGCGCGCTTCTGCCGCTTCCACCAACTTGCGCCGACTGGCGAGCAGCGGGCGGTTGGCCTGCGCCAGCTTCAGAAAGGTGGCGGCATCCTCGATCGGCGGCAATTCCGTGGCGGCTTCGCGCGGCAGGTTGACCGGCGTGGCGACGGCACGCCCCAACAGCGCATTCAGACGGACTGTCTGATGGTGCCGCGCCGTGTTCAGGGCGAGTTCCCTATCCAGTAATTTGGACAGTTCGACCTGCGCCAGCAGCACATCGGACTGCATGCCCTGTCCGGTGCGGTAGCGCGTTTCGGCGATGGTATTCAGTTGCCGCAGCAATGCCTGATTGCGCGACACGATGTCGAGCGCGCGGCCGAGATAAAACAAATTCCACCAGGCGCTACGCACGTTGCGCGCCAGCATCAGGCGCTGCTCGGCCACGTCCTGCCCGGCCGCCTGCGCTTCGTTGTCGGCGGCCTGTTCACGCAAGTCCAGCTTGCCTGGAAACGGCAGGGTCAGGCCGATGCCGATCTGCTGTTGCGTCATCGCTTCCTGCGAACTGGAAAAGGTGTCAGTCGGAAAATTGATCGCATTCAGCGACAGCGTCGGGTCGGGCATGGTGCCGACTTGCGAGGGCACGGCAGCCATGGCATCGGCGCGCGACTGTCGCGCCGCCAATGCGGGGCTGTGCGCCAGCGCCAGCGCAACGGCATCCTCCGGCAACAAGGGCGCATCGCTTGCCGCACGGGCCGGTAACGCCAACAGCAAAACGCTTATCAGCCCGGCGCGCAGAAAATTGTTCAGGGTAACGATCATTCTGATTTCTCCTGTGGCTGCGTCCGTCGCGGAACGACGGGCGCAGCGCTGACAGATGATTATTTCTGCGGGGTGATGCGGGTCAAGAAATACTGCTTCGGCCCTTCGTTGACCACTTCGAACGTCACTCTCTGCCCCGGTTTGATCCCTTGCAGGACAGCCGTATCCTTGACCTTGAAACCCATGGTCATGCCGGGCCAGCCGAGTGACGGGATCGGGCCGTGCGTCAGGTTGACCTTGTTGCTTTGCAGATCGACCTTGTTCACCACGCCTTGCCCGCTATGGCTCCGGGCGCTGGCGTGCATTTCTGCGCGGTTCATGTCGTGCGAATGGGTTCCTGCCAGCGTTACCGCCGGGGCGGTCGCGAGGAGAAGAATTGAGAGACTAATGGTTGTGCGTTGCATGTTTTGCTCCTGATTGAAGATAAAGCAATCAAATGATGGCGAGCGACGTGCGCAAAAACGACGCGCAGGCGCAAGCCGCCGGCGGATGACGCGGAACGCAAATCAGTTATGCAAACGACAGACGGATTTGTCCCGCGTCAGACGCGGGCGAGAGGGGGCGGAACCAGCGGGGCGGAAACATGCGAGATAAAAATCTCGGGAGTAAATGTAACGATTAGTGCGGACGGCGCGACCAACACCGCAAGTTTGAATTGCGGCAGGATGAAACCAGAGCAGGCGAGATGGCATATCCCGCATGCCGCGCAGGGAGTGCTTGGCATATCTTGCGCCGCATGGTTGTCATGTGCCGCCGGATGCTCTCCGGTCGCTTGATGCGACATCGCAGCGGCCTCATGGCAACTGCCGTTTGGCAACTGCATGGCGAGCGATGCCGCCGGCGCGTTGCCGCCGGAAAGCGGCAACCACAGCAACATGAACAGCGCGATTAATTTTCGGGCAGAGCGTGACATGGCGCGCAATCTGACAGAGTCGGATGTCACTGTCAATATGGAGGAAAGAAACCGGCGAAAAGAAACCGGCGGGGAAAAATGAAGTGCGGGCGAGTGAAAATTTTTCCCGCATGTTTTCGTTGTCAGTCGGTAAAGGTCGCGTTACAGTTCGCGCCATTCATCAAACAACAAGAGGTTCGCTATGACGATATTGATTGCAATCGGTGTATTGATAGTGTTCTTGTTGTTGGCGTTTTTCCGGGCCGCGATCTGGAACTGGTTGCTGGCGCTGGCCGTGATCGTGCCGGTGGTTGCATGGCAGAGCCGGATGGCCGACGATACCCTGAAAATTGTTTTGATCGCGCTGGGCGTGTTTGTTTTGCTGTTCGGGGTTCCCGCCCTGCGCCGCCTTTTCATCAGCAACTTTATCCTCAAACTTTTTCGCAAGATTCTGCCTCAAGTCTCACAGACCGAACAGGAAGCGCTGGACGCCGGCACGGTGTGGTGGGACGGCGAGTTGTTCAGCGGCCGCCCGCGCTGGAGCCGCCTGCTGGCGATGCCGAAGACCGGCTTGAGCGAGCGCGAACAGGCATTCCTCGACAACGAAGTCGAGCAGCTTTGTGCCCTGCTGGACGACTGGGATATCACCCACAGACGCGCCGATCTGTCGCCGGAAGCCTGGCAATTCATCAAGGATAAAGGCTTCTTCGGAATGATCATTCCGCAGGAATACGGCGGGCTGGAATTTTCCGCACAGGCGCATTCGGCGGTGGTGGCCAAAGTATCTTCGCGCAGCGGCACAGCGGGCGTGACAGTGATGGTGCCGAACTCGCTCGGGCCGGCCGAGTTGCTATTGAAATACGGCACGCAGCCGCAGAAGGACAAATATCTGCGCCGTCTGGCGCAAGGATTGGAAGTGCCTTGCTTTGCCCTGACCGGACCTTTTGCGGGTTCGGACGCGGGCGCGATTCCGGATTACGGCATCGTCTGCTATGCTGAATTCAACGGCCGGCAAAAAGTGCTCGGCATGCGCGTGACCTGGGAAAAACGCTACATCACCCTGGCGCCGGTGGCGACTCTGCTCGGCCTGGCGTTCAAACTGTACGACCCGGAACATCTGCTCGGCGCGGAAACGGCGCTCGGCATCACCCTGGCACTGGTGCCGACCGACACTCCGGGGGTGCAAATCGGACGCCGCCACTTCCCGCTTAACTCCGCCTTCCAGAACGGCCCGACCAGCGGCAACGATGTGTTCATTCCGATGGAGTACATCATCGGCGGCATGACGCGCATCGGCCAGGGTTGGCGCATGCTGATGGATTGTCTGTCGGTGGGGCGCTCGATCTCGCTGCCGGCCAGCGCGGTCGGCGGCGCGAAACTGGCGGTGCGCAGCAGCGGCGCCTACGGTCGCGTGCGCAAGCAATTTCATGTGCCGGTGGGCAAGTTCGAGGGCGTGGAAGAAGCGCTGGCGCGCATCGGCGGCAATACTTACGTGATGGACGCGGCACGGCGCATGACCGCGCTGGCGGTCGATCTGGGCGAGAAACCCTCGGTGATCTCCGCCATCGCCAAATACCACTGCACCGAGCGCGGGCGTCAGGTGATCAACGACGCGATGGATGTGCACGGCGGCAAGGGCATCTGCATGGGGCCGGACAATTATCTGGCGCGCATGTACGAGCAAACCCCGATCGGCATCACCGTGGAAGGCGCGAACATTCTTACCCGCTGCCTGATCATCTTCGGCCAGGGCGCGGTGCGCGCGCATCCTTACGTGCTGAAAGAGATGCAGGCCGCACACGACCAGAATTCGGCGCGCGCCTCGGTCAATTTCGACGCGGCGTTCTTCGGCCACCTCAGCTTTAGTTTGAGCAACGCGGTGCGCTCCCTGTTGTACGCGCTGTCGGGCGGGCGCCTGATCGCGGTGCCGACCGGCGCGCCGACACACCGCTATTACCAGTTGCTCACGCGCTACGCGGCCTCGTTCGCTTTTGCCGCCGATATCGCCATGCTGTCGCTCGGCGGCTCGCTGAAGCGGCGCGAGAAACTTTCGGCGCGGCTGGGCGATGTGTTGAGCCAGCTTTATCTGTGCTCTGCCGTATTGAAAATATTCGAGGATGACGGCCGCCCGCGCGAGGATGAGCCGTTGCTGCACTGGGCTATGCAGGACAATCTGTTCCGTTTGCAGACCGCCTTCGACGGCGTGATGCAGAATTTTCCCAACCGTTTCTTTGCGCTGCTGCTGCGCGTGCTGATTTTCCCGCTGGGCCAATGCCGTCGCCCCCCGGCGGATGAATTGGGACATCGCGTGGCCAAACTGATGCTGGAACCGGGCCCGGCGCGCAACCGGCTGACCGCCGGCATCTTCATCAAGCAGGATGAGGAGGATGCGGTCGGCGCGCTGGAAGCCGCGCTGGCGAGCACCCTGCTCACCGAGCCGCTGCAAGCCAAGCTGGCGCAGGACGCCAAAGACGGCAAGCTGACGGCGATGGACGAGTTGTCGCGCATCGCCGAGGCGCGCGACAACAATCTCATCACCGCCGAACAGGCGCTGCAACTGCAGCGCGACTACGCGTTGCGGCGCAAGGTCATTATGGTGGACGACTTCGCGCCGGAGACATTGCGCGCGGGTTTGTAGGTCGGACTCCAGCCTGACAATGAAGAGGCTTGTCGGGTCAAAACCCGACCCATGGGGAGCGTGAAAAATGTCTGATCTGAACGGCAAGACTATCTTCATCACCGGCGCCACGCGCGGCATCGGGCGCGAGATCGCCTTGCGCTGCGCGCGCGACGGGGCCAAGGTGGTGATCACCGGCAAGACCGATCAGCCGCATCCAAAACTGCCGGGCACCATCCATAGCGTGGCGAAAGAAGTGATTGCGGCGGGCGGGCAGGCGCTGGCCTTGCAGCTCGACGTGCGCGACGCACAGGCGATTCAGGACGCGATGGCGCAAGCCTCCGCGCATTTTGGCGGCATCGATGTGCTGGTCAACAACGCCAGCGCGATCAGTCTTACGCCGACGCTGGACACCCCGGTGCGCCGTCTCGACCTGATGTGGGAGGTCAACATGCGCGCCACTTTTCTCGCCGCGCAAGCCTGTATTCCGTATCTGAAAAACGCGGTGAACCCGCATGTGCTGACCTTGTCGCCGCCGCCGAATCTCGATCCAAGATGGTTCTCGCCGCACGTCGCCTACACGATGTCGAAGTACGGCATGACGCTGTGCACGCTGGGGATGGCGCACGAATTCGCCGTCGATGGTATCGCCTTCAATTGTCTGTGGCCGCGCACCACCATCGCCACCGCCGCCATCGAATTCAATTTCCCGCCCGAGATACTGCGCGCCTCGCGCAAGCCCGCCATCGTCGCCGACGCCGCGCACGCCATACTGTTGCGCGACAGCAACTCGTGCAGCGGGAATTTTTTCGTGGATGAATCGGTGTTGCGCGAAGCGGGGGTGACCGATTTCGCGCAATATGCCGTCGATCCCGGCGTGCCGCCGTTCAAGGATTTGTTTCTCGATTAACGGAGGGGATGAAAATGAGCGATCAAACCGATTATGTGATCACACCGCAACAGGCCGGCACCCTGCACGGCCTGTTCCTGGAGCGGGTCAAGCGCACGCCGGATGCAGAGGCCTACCGTTATTTCGACACCGCGCACAACGCCTGGGACTCATTCACCTGGCGCCAGATGGCGGCGGAAGTCGCGCGCTGGCAGGCTGCGCTGGCCGGAGAGAATTTGCAAAAGGGCGAACGGGTGGCGCTGATGCTGCGCAATTGTCCGCAATGGGTGATGTACGACCAGGCGGCGATGGCGCTGGGGCTGGTCACCGTGCCGCTGTACACCGTGGACCGCGCCGAAAACATCGCCTATATCGTCAACGATTCGGGGGCGAAGGTGGTGCTGTTCGAGACCGCCGAGCAATGGCGGGAATTGCGCGCGGTGCGCGCGCAGATGCCCAACGTGCAGCGCTTTGTGGCGCTGGATAAAATTAACGGGGCTGCCCGCTTCCCCCACCCCAACCCTCCCCCGGGGGGAGAGGGGACAAACGAGAAAGGCGATTCTCAATCAGGTGGTGACGACCCGCGCCTGGTTGCCGCCGCCGATTACCTGCCCGCGAGCGCGGCTTCGCAGGCGCCCGTTCCGACCCGAACCGATGAGTTGGCGAGCATCATCTACACCTCCGGCACCACCGGCAAACCGAAGGGGGTGATGCTGAGCCACGGCAATATGTTAAGCAATGCCTCGGATGCGCTGGGTACTTTCATTGTTTATCCGAACGACCTGCTGTTGTCGTTTTTGCCCTTGTCGCACACCTTCGAGCGCACCGTCGGCTATTACCTGTCGATGATGACCGGCGCCAGGGTTGCCTACGCGCGCTCGATTCCGCTGTTGTCGGAAGATTTGCAAACCATCCAGCCGACCATTCTGGTTTCCGTGCCGCGCATCTACGAGCGCGTGTATGCCGCGATCAGCGCCAAACTGGACGAGGGGTCGCCGCTGAAGAAAAAACTGTTCGGGTTGGCGGTCAATGTGGGCTGGGATCGTTTTCTGCATGAGCAGGGACGCGGCGGCTGGAAACTGTCTTTCCTGCTGTGGCCGCTGCTGAACAAGCTGGTGGCGCAAAAAATCCTCGACCGCCTCGGCGGGCGCATGCGTACCGCGGTCAGCGGCGGCGCCGCGCTGGCGCCGGAAATCTCGCGCGTGTTCGTGGGGCTGGGCTTGCAAGTGGTGCAGGGTTATGGTCTGACCGAGACCAGCCCCATCGTCACGGTCAATCCGATCGACCAGAATTTCCCCGACAGCGTGGGCGAACCGATCCGCAACGTGCAGGTGAAACTGGGCGCGCAGAACGCGCTGCTGGTGAAAGGCCCGAACGTGATGATGGGCTACTGGAACAATCCCGAAGCGACACGCGCCATGATCGACGCCGACGGCTGGCTTAACACCGGCGACATCGCGCGCATCTCCGACACCGGCCACGTCTATATCACCGGGCGGCTGAAGGAGATCATCGTGCTGGCCAACGGCGAAAAGATTCCGCCCGCCGATATGGAAGCCGCCATCCTGCACGACCCGCTGATCGACCAATGCATGATCTACGGCGAGGGCAAACCCTATTTGGTGGCGCTGGCGGTGCTTAATCCCGAAGTGTGGGCAGCGGTTGCTACCAAGGTCGGTGTGCTGCCGGACATGCCGGAGTCGCTGACCGACAGCAATGTCGAGGCCAAGGTGTTGCGGCGCATCGCGCGCAACATCAGCAGTTTCCCCGGTTATGCCAAAGTGAACCGGGTGCGCTTGCTGACCGAGCCGTGGACCATCGACAACGGGATGCTCACGCCGAAATTGAGTTTGCGGCGCAACAAGGTGGTGGAGAAATTCTCCGCCGAGATCGACAGCCTGTATGCAGGACATTAAGCCATGAACGCGCCCGAAACCACGTTGCCGGAACGCGAGCCGACCCTGCGCGTGGCGGCGATGCCGTCCGACGCCAATTACACCGGCGACATCTTCGGCGGCTGGCTGATGGGGCAGGTGGATATCGCCGGCAGCATCCCGGCGGTGCACCGCGCCAAGGGACGGGTTGCCACCATCGCGGTCAATTCCTTTGTGTTCAAACAGCCGCTGTTTGTCGGTGACATCGTCAGTTTCTACACGCAGATTGTGAAGACCGGCACCACCTCGGTCACCGTGGATGTGGAGGTGTTCGTACAGCGCGATCCGGCCAATCCGACCTGCCATAAAGTGACCGAAGCACAGTTGACTTACGTTGCAGTGGGAGAAGATAGACGGCCGCGCAAGCTGCCGGATTAGGGAAGGCGGCAAGTTTGCCGGTGGTTTTTGCGGTGTTTTTTTCAACGACGAGGGAGAAGCGAACATGAGAAACAATAAATCGGTAATCGGCATGGCGGTGGCAAGCGCCTTATTGGCAATGAGCGGCGGGGTTCAGGCCTCCGGCTTTGCCCTGATCGAGCAAAGCGCCAGCGGCATGGGCAATGCCTTCGCCGGCGGCGCGGCGGGCGCGGAAGACGCCAGCACCGTGTTTTTCAATCCCGCCGGCATGTCGCGCATCGACGGCAATCAGGTGGCGGTGGCGGCGCACGCGATCAAACCTTCGTCCAAATTCAAGGATGGCGGCTCGACCGGTGCGGCCTTGCAAACCGCGGGTGGCAACGGCGGCGATGCCGGCGATTGGGCGGTCGTGCCGAATGCCTATGCCACCACCCGGATCAATGAGGCGCTGCATTTCGGCATCGGCGTGAACGCCCCGTTCGGCCTGCAAACCAAGTACAACAGCGACTGGATCGGACGCTTCCAGGCGGTGAAATCCAAGATCGAAACCATCAACGTCAACCCCTCGCTGGCGTACCAGGTCAACGACCAGTTGACCCTCGGTCTCGGCCTCGATTACCAGCACATCAAAGGCAAGCTGACCGGCATGGTGAATTACAGTGCGGCGGCTTTTAATGCGGGCGGATTACCCTTGCTTGGTGCAATTGGAGGTGCTGGTGTTGAAGGCCTGAGTACCGTCACCGGCAACGATTCCGCCTGGGGCTACAACGTCGGCGCGCTGTTCGAATTCACGCCGCAAACCCGCGCCGGGCTGCATTACCGTTCGCAGATCGATTACACCCTGAAGGGCAATGTCGCATTCGACAATGTGCCCGCGCAGCTGGCGGGCGCGTTGCCGAACGGCGCGGTTACCCTCAACATCACCATGCCGGAATCCTTCTCGATCAGCGGTTTTCACCAGTTGAACGAGCAATGGGACGTGATGGCGGATGCCACGCGCACCAACTGGAGCGTGTTCAAGGACCTCAAGATCGATCGCACTTCCGGCACCAATCTGACCACGGTGAACGAGAACTGGAAAGATACCTGGCGCTTTGCGCTGGGGGCAAACCACCACTACAACTCGCAATGGACCGCGCGTGCCGGGGTGGCTTACGACCAGACGCCAATCCGCGACGCTTTCCGCACCGCGCGCATTCCGGGCAATGATCGCACCTGGGTGACCCTGGGCGGACAGTACAAACCGGCGTCCGCCACGGCCATCGACTTTGCCTACGCCCATATTTTTCTGAGTGACCCGAGCATCGCGCAGGATGCGAGCGCAACGGGGGGTGGTAATCTGGTCGGCAGCTACAAGGAAAGTGTCGATATCATCAGTGTGCAGTTGACGCAAAACTTTTAACCGGATGAAGCGGGCGGCGTTGGCTGCCCGCTTTCGTGCCGTGGAGGCCGCATAATGGATCAGCCAATCAGAATCAAGAAAGTGGCCGTGCTCGGCGCCGGTGTGATGGGCGCGCAAATTGCCGCGCATCTGGTCAATGCCAATGTCGAGACGCTGTTGTTCGAGCTGCCCGCGAAAGAGGGCGACCCCAACGGCAATGTGAGCAAGGCGCTGGCCGGGCTGAAGAAGCTCGACCCGGCACCGCTCGCCAGCCCCGCCAAAGCGGATTACATCCAGCCCGCCAATTACGCGCAGGATCTGGAAAAGTTGCGCGAATGCGATCTCATCATTGAGGCTATCGCCGAGCGCATCGACTGGAAATCAGACCTGTATCGCAAGGTCGCGCCGTTTGTGCATGAGCGCGCCATCTTTGCCAGTAACACCTCCGGCCTTTCCATCAACACCCTGGCCGAAGCATTTCCCGAAAATCTGCGCCATCGCTTCTGCGGCATCCATTTCTTCAACCCGCCGCGCTATATGCATCTGGTCGAGTTGATTCCCTGCGCGGCAACCGAAGCCGGTTTGCTCGATCCGCTGGAGACTTTTCTGGTCTCTACCCTGGGTAAGGGCGTGGTGCGCGCCAAGGACACGCCCAATTTCATCGCCAACCGTATCGGGGTGTTTTCCATGCTCGCCACCAAACACCACGCGGCCGCATTCAACCTCGGCTTCGACATGGTGGATGCGCTGACCGGGCGCTATCTCGGCCGTCCCAAGAGCGCCACCTTCCGCACTCTGGATGTGGTCGGACTCGACGTGTTCGCGCACGTGGTCAACACCATGCGCGAGAATCTCACCGACGACCCGTGGCACAAACACTTTGAACTGCCGGGCTGGTTCCAGTATCTGGTGGAACAGGGTGCGCTCGGGCAAAAGACCAAGCGCGGTATCTACCAGAAAATCGGCAAGGAGATCCACGTCCTCGATCTGCACACGCGCGAATACAAATTGTCCGACGCCAAGGTGG
>PCWU01000135.1:11938-12080 GCA_002787455.1 Gallionellaceae bacterium CG11_big_fil_rev_8_21_14_0_20_60_62
TCGATCTGCACACGCGCGAATACAAATTGTCCGACGCCAAGGTGGACGACGGCGTGAAGGATATTCTGCGCGAACGCGACTGGGCGAAAAAACTCTCCGGGCTGCGCAGCAACCCGCATCCGCAGGCGCAGTTCCTGTGGGC
>PCWU01000135.1:12142-12284 GCA_002787455.1 Gallionellaceae bacterium CG11_big_fil_rev_8_21_14_0_20_60_62
CCGTGCGCTGGGGTTTCGGCTGGGACAGCGGCCCATTCGAGATTTGGCAAGCCGCAGACTGGCAACAGGTGGCGGGCTGGATCGCCGCCGACATCGCTGCCGGCAAAGCGATGGCGGATACACCGCTTCCGCTATGGGCTGC
>PCWU01000036.1 GCA_002787455.1 Gallionellaceae bacterium CG11_big_fil_rev_8_21_14_0_20_60_62
ACCCTGCGCAACGAGCGCATCGTCGCGCTCGGCACGCTGGCGGCGGGCGCGGCGCATGCGCTGGGTACGCCGCTTTCGACCATGGCGGTGGTCATCGGCGAGATGCGCGAAGAATGCAAAACGCCCGAACAACGCGACAACCTGGCGTTGCTCGACGATCAGGTGCGAAACTGCAAACGCATCCTCGACACGCTCATTCATCAGGCGCAGGAAACGCCGGACGTAATGGATGCCGCAACCTTCCTGCACGGCGTGCTGGATGAATGGCAGTTGCTGCGGCCTGCCGTGCACTACCGTTATCAGGTTGCCGGGGAAAATCCCGCGCCGCCCCTGCGCAACGATCCCGCCTTGCGCGCCGCGTTGCTCAACCTGCTCAACAATGCGGCGGATGCCTCGCCGGAGGCGATGGAGGTGATATTACGCTGGAGCGAGGACAGTGCAGAGCTGGAGATCCGCGACCACGGCCCCGGCCTCACTTCCGATACTGCAGCGCGCGCCGGCGCCGCTTTTTTCACCACCAAGAAGGAAGGACGCGGACTGGGATTATTCCTCGCCAATGCCACGCTGGAACATCTGGGCGGCAGCGTGCGCCTGTTCAACCGCGACGGCGGCGGCGCGACCACCGAGGTGATATTGCCGTGCCGCAAGGGGAACGACACATGAGCGATTTGCCCACCCTGTTACTGGTCGATGACGACGCCACCTTCCGCAGCGTGCTGAAACGCGCGCTGGAAAAACGCGGCTACGCCGTGACCGATGCGGACAGCGTGGAAACCGCGTTGCCGCTGGCCGGTGCCAACCCGCCGGAATATGCGGTGATCGACCTCAAGATGCATGGCGCCTCCGGGCTGGTGCTGGTGCAGCACCTGCACGAACTGGACCCCAACACGCGCATCGTGATGCTGACCGGCTACGCCAGCATCGCCACCGCGGTGGAGGCGATCAAGCTGGGCGCGACACAATATCTGTCCAAACCCGCCAACGCCGACGAGATTGTCGCCGCCTTCGGCCACCGTGCCGACGCGGACAGCGCGTTCGACGCCAAGCCCGCCACCGTCAACCGGCTGGAATGGGAACATATCAACCGCGTCTTGCTGGAACAAAACGGCAACATCTCGGCCACCGCGCGCATCCTCAACATGCACCGCCGCACCCTGCAACGGAAGCTCAACAAGAACCCGGGACGGGGCCGCTAGCGCACCTCGGCCAGTTCGTCCCAGCGCGTGGTGAATCCGCCGGAAAGATAGCCGCGCTGCATCGCCCAGCGCTGGTGGATGCCCTCCCCCAGCAAACTGACTGTGCCGCTGCCCATGCGGCGGTTGATCGCATCCACCGCCTGCATCAGCCGCTCCGACTTTGCCTGCGCCGCCGCGTCATCGAACAGGGTGCGCGGACGGGCGGCGCGCGGAATGATGCCGGCGAGGGTGATGCCGGCCTTGCGGTAGCCAAAGCCGTGGCGAAAGATCACCTGCAACCCGGACAAGGCGGCGCGGCACAGCACGCGGCTGTCCGCGCAGGGCGATTCCAGCGGCACGCGGATTTGCGGCTGATATTGCGGCGCGCCGGGGCGGTGCGGATTGGTGCACAGGGAAACCAGGAGCACGCCCGCGAGAGATTGTTGGCGGCGCAGTTTTTCGGCGGCGCGCACGGTGTAGGCGATCACCGCCTGCTCCAGTTGCGCCAGATCGCCCACCGTTGTGCCGAACGAGCGCGAACAGACAATCTGTTGACGTTCATGGGGCTCCGGCTCCAGCCCGATACAGGCGACGCCGTTGAGTTCGGCCAGGGTTCTGGCCAGCACCACGCCGAATGCGGCCCGAATGACGGTGGCGGGAGCGGTCTGCAAATCCAGCACGCTATCGATCCCCATGCCCTGCAGCCGGGCCGCGATACGCGCGCCGACACCCCACACCTCGCCCGCGCCGAGCGCGGCGAAGCGTGCCTGTTGCGCGGCACGCGGCATGGCATCCAAATCGCACACACCGTTGCAGTCCGCCTCTTTTTTGGCGATATGGTTGGCAAGCTTGGCCAGGGTCTTGCTCGGCGCGATGCCGACGCACACCGGAATGCCGACGCATTGTTTGACGCTGGCGCGCATGCGCTGGCCGTAGCCGGACAGATCCGGCTGCGCCGCCATCCCGTCCAACTCAAGAAAACATTCGTCGATGGAATACACCTCCTGGCGCGGGGAAAAGGCGGCGAGCAGGCGCATCACCCGGGCGGAAATATCCGCATACAGGGCATAGTTTGAACTCAACGCGACGATGTCATGCTGCCGGGCCAGTGCCTTGAGCTGAAACCACGGCACCCCCATGCCGACCCCGATCTGTTTGGCTTCAGCCGAACGCGACACCACGCAACCGTCGTTGTTGGACAGCACCACGACCGGGCGTCCTTCGAGCCGTGGCTGAAACAGGCGCTCGCAGGAAACGTAAAAATTATTGCAATCCACCAGGGCGATGGCGCGCACGGCTAACTCCCCGTATGCCGGGTGACCGACGCGGTGACCACGCCCCACACCTGCAACTCCTGCCCCTCCTTGAAGGTGATCTCCTGAAATTGCGGGTTCTCCGCCTTGAGCAACAGAGCGCCGTCGCGCCGGATCAGGCGTTTTACCGTCAGCTCGCCATCGACCACCGCAATCACGATATGGCCGGATACCGGGGCCAGCGATTTATCGACGATGAGCAAATCGCCGTCGAAAATCCCCGCGCCGACCATGCTGTTGCCCCGGGCGCGCACGAAGAAAGTCGCCTCCGGATGCTGCACCAGATGCTCGTCCAGACTCAATCTGCCCTCGACATAATCTTCCGCCGGAGAAGGAAAACCGGCCGCCACGCTATCCCCGAACAGCGGCAGTCGCTGGGTCGCGCGCCACGGCGACGGCAACTGAATGGTTTGCGATAAAAAGGGGGGCATGGTAATAAAGGGGCCTGTAAAAATTCAAAGTTCACAGCGGGTCAAGGGCGCAACAGGTACCGGAAAATCCGGATTTTTAGCGGCGTCGCAAAGTTGATCCCGTGCTTATCCGGTTAGCGCCCAAAAACGCTGCGCTCATCCACCCTATGGCGGGTGTTATCCTGAGAGACCCAGTTAAACTGCGGATGAACACGGGTTTTCACTGATAAACCAGCGCGTTACACACCGAAAGAGACTCACCACTCACCCGCGTGGTGGGTGCAAAATTAGCGGGCCAGCGGTGGTTGATCCGTGTTCATCCGTGGCCAACTAAAGCTTTTAGGGTTATTTTGGGAAACAACAGGCTAAGCCCGGCTGATTCATATTAGCGAACGCTCGTTCTGTTGTCAATTTGCAGTCGCATCTGCCATTCTTGCCCTGCGGGCGGCACCCCGCAACCAACCTGAAAATGAAAGTGAAGCTGATGCCCTCCCCCGTCAATCTGCGCCAGGCTGTGCGCAACCTGAACGACTTGCCGGCCTTCCCGGTCATCGCGCAAAAATTGCTCGCGCTCGATCTGGATAGCGATAGTGGCGAACAACAGATGCTGCTGCTGATCGGACAAGACCCGTTAATCTCGGCGCGCCTGGTCGGGCTGGCCAACTCGCCCCTGCTCGGCGCCACCCGCAAGATTGCCGCAGTCAAGGAAGCCTCCCTGATGCTCGGATTGAACCGGGTCAAATCGGTCGCCACCGGCATCGCTGTGATGTCTCTGGTCAGCCGGCCGCCGGGCCGCTTCGACCCGCAGGAACTGTGGCTGCACAATCTATGCGTCGCGTTCGCCATGCTGCCGGTGGTGCGCGCCATACCCGCCGCCAAACGCCCGCCTGACGATCTGATCTTTCTGGCCGGTATGCTGCACGACATCGGCTATCTGGTGCTGGCGTATCTCGACCCGCAACGCAGCGACGATCTGCACACCCGGCTGGCCATCGAAACAGGGCGACCGGCGATCGAGGTCGAGCGCGAGTTGCTGGAAATAACCCACGACGAATTGGGCGCGGAACTGGCCAGCCACTGGAATCTGCCGGAGCAGCTGGTCGCCGCGATACGCTGCCACCACAGACTTGATGCGCAGGATGCCGAAGAAGCCATCCCGCTCGCGCACATCATCCATCTCACCGAAAAACTAATCCCCCTGAACGGCCTGCACGAGCCGGTCGAACACGGAATTGCGGCAGAAGAATGGATTGCGCTGGGCATCGACCCCGCCATGGCCGATGAGATCGCCGCCCAGGCGCAGGAGCAGACTGAACAGGCGGTTCAATTCGCCGCCGCAATTTAATTCTGTCCACGATGGGTTTCATCCCGATGAAATACGCCGCCCTTCTCATTGCCTTTATCTGGCTGCCCGCTGCTGCCGCCGCTGCGCTTCCGTCCGCCCCGCATTACGCGCTGTACGATCCCGCCAGCGCGCAGATGCTGCTGGCCAAAAATGCGGACGCGCGTATCGCGCCCGGCGCGCTGACCCAGTTGATGACCGCTTACGTGGTGTTCGGCGCCCTGCGCGACGGCGACATTACCCTGCACCGGGAACTCATCCCGACGCAATATGCCCTGCGCCCGCAACAAAAAGAACCGCGCATGCTGTTGCAGTCCGGGGTGGCGGTCACCGTGGACGAGTTGCTGCAGGGCATGATCGTGCAGTCGGCGCGCGATGCCGCGCGGGTGCTGGCGGAAGCGGTGGCCCATCACGAGCTGGCATTTGCCGACCGGATGAACGCCGAGGTTGCACGCCTGGGCTTGCGCGACACCCGTTTCGCCAATGCCAGCGGTGCCGATGAAGCGGGTCATTACAGCAGCGCGCGCGACCTGGTGCTGCTCGCCGCCGCGCTGCTGCGTGATTTCCCCGACCAACTGCCGCGCTATGCCAGGCGCCGGGCCAGCCACAACGGCATCGAGCTGTACAACCCCAACCGCCTGCTGTGGCTGGACCCTTATGTTGACGGTCTGCAGACCGCCCAGGTTGACGGACTGGGCTTTTCCGTCGCCGCCAGCGCGCGTCGCGGCCAGCGGCGCTTGCTGGCGGTAGTCATCGGCGCGGCGAGCAGCGGCCAGCGCGACAGCGAAGCCCAGCGCCTGCTCAACCACGGTTTCCGTGAGTTCGAATCGCTGTTGCTCTACCGCCAAAAACAGGCGGTCAAGGCGTTGCGTGTATGGAAAGGCACGCGCGACCGGCTCGACATCGGCTTCGCCACCGACCGCTATGTAACGCTCCCGCTCGGCGCGCGCGAACAATTGAGCGCCCGTCTGGAAACCGCCGAACCGCTGCTTGCGCCGGTGCACGCCGGGCAGCAGGTCGGCATCCTGCACCTGGCGCTGGACGGCCAGCCCCTGCTCGATGTGCCGGTGGTAGCATTGCAAAGCGTGCCGCTGGCGAATGTTTTCGCGCGCGGCGTGGATGCGATGCGGTTGTGGTTCAGATAAAGGAGGCGGCGATGACGATCTATTTCAACGGCAGCTTCATGCCGCTCGAGCAGGCAAAGGTACCGGTGCTGGATCGCGGTTTTATTTTTGGCGACGGCGTGTATGAAGTGATCCCGGTGTACTCGCGCCGCGCCTTCCGCCTGCGCGAACACCTGGCGCGGCTGCAACACAGCCTGGACGGCATCCAGTTGCCCAATCCGCACACGGCGGACGAATGGGTCGCCATCCTGACCGGGCTGATCGCGCGCAACGCGCCGCAGGACCAGTATCTGTATCTGCACATCACGCGCGGAGTCGCGCCGCGCGACCACGCCTTCCCCAATCCGCCGGTGACGCCCACCGTGTTCGCCATGAGCAACCCGCTCGTGCATCCGCCCGCCGCCCTGTTGCAAAGCGGGGTCGCCTGCATCACCGCGCAGGACAACCGCTGGCTGCGCTGCGACATCAAGGCCATCGCATTGCTGCCAAATGTGCTGTTGCGCCAGTCTGCCGTCGCCGCCGGCTGCGCCGAGGCCATCCTGATCCGCGACGACAGCTTCCTCACCGAGGGCGCGGCCAGCAACATCTTTGTGGTCAGGGACGGCGTACTGCTGGCACCGCCGAAGGACCACCTGATGCTGCCCGGCATCACCTACGATGTGCTGCTCGAACTCGCCGCCGCCAACGGCATCCCGCACCAGGTGCGCCGCATCCTGAAAGAAGAATTGTTCCGCGCGGACGAACTGCTGCTGACTTCTTCCACGCGCGAAGTGCTGGCCGTCACCACCCTCGACGGCAAGGCGATCGGCGACGGCAGACCGGGCGCGATGTTCGCCCGCATATATGAGTTGTATCAGACCTTCAAGCGCGAGGTGATGCGCAAATGAATGGCCCGGAGAAATCCCTGATCGAATATCCCTGCGACTTTCCGCTCAAGGTGTTCGGTTTCGCCGAGCCGGGCCTGACCGAAGCCATCGCGCGGGTGGTGTGCGCGCACGCGCCGGAGTTCGATGCCGCCGGCATCACCACGCGCCCCAGCAGCACCGGGCGCTACCTCAGTCTCACCTGCACCGTGCGCGTCACCTCGCGCGAACAGCTCGACAATCTGTACCGCGACCTGTCATCGCATCCCATGGTGAAGATGGTGTTATGAATTCACATCCGCCGCTGCATATCCGCGCCCTCGGCCTGGTCGAATACGAACCGACCTGGCGCGCCATGCAGCGTTTCACCGCGGCGCGCACGCGCGACACGGCCGATGAGATCTGGCTGGTGCAGCACCCGCCAACCTACACCCAGGGCCAGGCCGGCAAGCCGGAACACCTCCTGAATCCGACTGCCATTCCCGTGGTTAAAATTGATCGCGGCGGCCAGATCACCTACCACGGCCCCGGTCAGATCGTGGCTTACCTGCTGCTCGATTTGCGCCGCTGGCAGATCAACGTGCGCGAGCTGGTGCGCCTGCTGGAACAGGCAGTGATCGACCTGCTGGCCGAATATGGAGTCGCCGCACAGGGGCGGACGGATGCGCCCGGGGTCTATGTGCAGGAGGCCAAGATCGCCGCGCTCGGGCTAAAGATCAAAAACGGCTGCTGCTATCACGGCCTGTCGTTCAACGTGAACATGGACCTGACGCCGTTCGCCAACATCAAC
>PCWU01000102.1:0-4832 GCA_002787455.1 Gallionellaceae bacterium CG11_big_fil_rev_8_21_14_0_20_60_62
GACGTGCTCGGCGTGTGGCCCTTGCACGGCCTGTGCGGCACCTGGGGCGGCATCGCGGTCGGTATCTTTGGCTCCCAGGCATTGGGCGGAACAGGCGGCATCGCGTTCGGCGGCATCAACTTTATGTCCCAACTCGTCGGTACGCTGTTCGGCATCTGCATCGCCTTCATTGGCGGTTTCATCGTCTATGGCTTGATGAAGAAACTGGTTGGTATCCGCCTCGACCAAGAAGAAGAGTTCAACGGCGCCGACCTTTCCATCCACAAGATCAGCGCCACCCCGGAGCGCGAATCGGGCTGGTAAGCGGCCGCGTGTGCCTCACCACAAAATGCCCCGGAGCGGAAACGGCCGGGGTGTTTTGTTTGCGCTGGTGTTGGCCGTGCATAAGATTGTTTGGTCTATTGTGCGGGAAACGTGGGATGCGCGGGGCTGCCGGGATCACCGGCATTCGATATACAGGGCGGGATGAGGGAGCGGAAAAGCGCTACCATCGCCCTTGTCCCGAACCCTTTTCCCGCTATCCGATGCGCGACACAGAAACGAAGTTGAACCCGCTTGATCTGCTTGCCAGTCTGTTCGGCAGCGGCAAGGGTGGATATGGGCTGGACGAGGCGGCGTGGCGCGCGGTGTTGGAACTGCCGCTGTTCGACGGGCTGGATGCCGCTGAGCGGCAACGGCTGCGCAATCGGGTGATCGGTTTGCTGGCGGACAAGGCGTTTTCGGGCGCGGGCGGGCTGGAGATGACGGGGGCGATGGCGACGACCATCGCGGCGTTCGCGGCGCTGCAGGTTTTGAATCTGGGCGAGGACTGGTATGCGGGCTGGACGGAGATCGTGGTGTATCCGGGCGAGTTCGTTTATGAGGGTGAACAGATGGATGAGACGGGCGTGGTGCACCATGTGCGCCACGCGCGCAGCGGCGAGGCGATGGAGCGCGGGCCGCTGGTGTTGTCCTGGCAGGATGTGGAAGGGTCCGGCCGGGGCGGGAGGTTCAACGTGGTTATCCATGAGTTCGCGCACAAGCTGGACATGCGCAACGGTAGCGCGAACGGCCGTCCGCCGCTGCATGCCGGGATGGATTCGGATGACTGGGCGCGCATCCTGCAGGCCGCTTACGATGACTTGTGCCGGCGCGTGGACAGGAACGAGGAGACACTGATCGATCCTTACGCGTCGGAGAATCCGGCCGAGTTCTTTGCCGTGCTTTCCGAGTATTTCTTCGAGGCACCGGATGTGCTGCATAAGGCCTGCCCGGCGGTGTACGCGCAACTGGCGCAGTTCTACCGGCAGGATACGCTGGCGCGTTTGTCGCCGACCGGCGGTGCCATCGCGCTCTAGTTCATTCCATTCAACAGGATCACACCATGCCAAAGCCAAGCAACGACATCGCCGAGATCACCGACGCCCTGGTCAAGTTCCGCGACGAGCGCGATTGGGCGCAGTTCCATAATCCGAAAGACTTGGCGGTGGCGCTGTCCATCGAGACGGGGGAGTTGCTGGAATGCTTTCTGTGGAAAGCGCATAGCGAGGCAGAGCTACCCAAAGTAAAGGAGGAGTTGGCGGATGTGCTGGCCTATGCCTTGTTGCTGGCGCAACACTACCGGCTGGATGTGAAACAGATCGTGCTGGACAAGATTGCACGGAATGCGCAGAAGTATCCGGTGGACAAGGCGCGCGGCAGCGCGAAGAAATATACCGAACTGTGAACTCTGTGGGGCGGATGTAAGCCGGATTTCAGTTCGATGCGGCAGTAGAAGTTTCGGCAATCGTTGAACTGAAGTCCGGCCCACCAAACCCGCTCTCCCTCTGTCAAACAGTTCAACCGCTGCCGAGGGTGCGCCCGCTGCCGGGCAGGCTGGTTTTGCCTTGCGGGCCGTACAGTCCCGCGCTCTGTTGGGTGGCGCCGAGCAACGCTTGCAGCGCTTGCTGGTTGTAGCGCGTGCGTACCTTGATCAGTTCGCCGTTGCGCTGGTTGATGGCATGGGCTTGCGCACCCAGGCGGCGGATGTCGAACCAGGTGTCAAGGGCGGCGGGCGCCTGCTCGCGCAACCAGCTTTCGATCTGTCCAGGTGCGGCGGGAATGTATTGCGCGCGCTGCTGCACGCGCGTGCTCAGCGCCTCGGCGGCGCGGGTCTTTTCGGCAGCGAGGTCGAGCAGAGGTTCGGTATCTGGCGCGAGCAATATTTGTTGCTCGCGTTCAAGCAGGGCGATGAAAGCCTGTAACGCAGCACGCTCTTCCTGCAGACGGCTCTTAATCTCGGGACTCAACGTTGACTCGCGCTGATGAGGTCTTTGACGGTATCGATGAGCTTGTCGGCGACCACGCCGGCGTTGACCTGGAAACGTCCGTCGCTGATCGCCTGTTTGATCTCCGCCACCTTCTGGCTGTCCACTACCGGCGCGCTGGCGATGCTGCTTTCCAGTTCGCGCAACTGGGCGCCGGTGGTTCCCAGTTGCACACTGGTGCTGTCAGCAGGAATGCGGGCACCGCCTGCAGGCCCGTCGCCGGATTTGGCCGCCGGATTGCGTGCGGTCGATTCGGTGTTGCCGCTGACGGGTAATGGCTTGCCAGTTTGATTGATTTTCATGCTGTACTCCATCTTGAAACATTGGAATGCCTGTTGTATCGGCAGATTCTGCGAAAACTTTAGCAGACTTGTCCGGCGTTCGCTTCGATTCCTGTATTTATCCCGGCGACCGCAATCAGCGCGCCATCTCCGCCGCGCCGTCCGCTGTCGCGCGTGCCGTCATCACTTGCCCCGATGCCAGTCGTATGCGCACGGTGCTGCCCGCCCCGGCATCATTCAGCGCGTAACCTTGACGGCTGATGTGAAAACCGCCGCCCTGCACGGCCAGGGTGACGGTCTGTCCCTGCCGGATCACGTTCGGTTCGCGCAGCATGTCTGCGCGCAATACTTGCCCGGCGCCGATGGCGTATTTAAGTTTTTTTCCTAGTGCCTGCTCGGGCGACAGGAGAATGCCGGACCTATCCATTTCGCCGCGTTGCAGGGTGAAATCCGCCTCACTGATGAGGCTGCCCTGCGCCAGCGGCCTGTTGCTGACCAGGCGTTCGACCGTCACCCGAATGGTCGCCGGTACCAAAATTGACCATCTATGCGGGACTTCGCAACGCACACCAATGCTGGTATGGCCGAACAACTTGGCGCCGGCGGGCAGATAGGCGCGCAGGGACGGGCAGGCATCCAGCGCCAGGCGCGGGTCGATGTTGCCGATTTCGATGTGGACGGTGCCCGGCAGGGTACGCGTCTGTTCCCGCGCGTAGGCATCCGCCACCGCGCGGATCGCCGCCGGATCCTGGCGCGGCGCGGCAATGGCCGCTCCATTCCAAAGGAATAACAACATAAGCAGGGGGAGAGTGTGTTTCATCCTTAGAGGCTCAGTCAGCCGCAGAGAACACCGAGTAGAAACAAACGGCTATCGCAGGATTGCGCCCCATGTCGGCAAAACGAGTGGATGCCATGACTTTCTCTGTGTTCTCTGTGGCTTGAAATTAAGGTCTTTAGGTTCATGGCCGGCATTGTCTCGCGCGGGCGCCGGATCGAAGGCGGGAAATGCGGCGGGTTTTCGCCGCTAATCCGCGAATCGATTTGACGGTGCCCGGCCTAGGATGCGAGTCATCAAAAAAGTACAAGGCAGGAGATTTCAATGAGCAGCAGGATAGATGAGATGTTCCAGTTTCATCAGACGGCATTGAATCTGCGCGCGGCGCGGCAGGAATTGCTGGCTGCCAACATTGCCAATGCCGACACGCCGAACTACAAGGCACGCGACATTGATTTTGCCCGCGCGTTGCAGGGCGCATTGGGCGGGGATGGCGCGCAGTTGCCGCTGAATACGACGGCCGCCGCGCATTTGCAGGGCGAAGCCGGTGAAACCGTGATGGGCGCGCCGGTGCAATACCGCATACCGACCCAGCCCAGCGCCGACGGCAACACGGTGGAGATGGATACGGAGCGGACGCAGTTCGCCGACAACGCACTGCGCTATGAAGCCAGCGTGCGCTTCATTTCGGAACGAGGCAAGGATGTGCTGGCCGCCTTGCAAGGTTAACCTGAATCTCGCGCAGTGATTTGTTTGCCCCTTTCCCGCCGGGAGAAGGTTGGGATGGGGGGAACGGGCATGGCGAGTTTTATCATCAGGGGTGGCTACTTGCCATGGCCGTTAGGAGGAATAATCATCATGTCGCTCTTCAATATTTTCAACATCGCCGGTTCGGCCATGGCGGCGCAATCGCAGCGGCTGAATGTGGTGGCCAGCAATCTGGCCAATGCCGACAGCGCCACCGGGCCGGACGGCAATCCCTACCAGGCGAAGCAGGTCATCTTTGAAACGGCGCCGGTGGCGGGACAGGTCGGGCAGGGGGTCAAGGTCAGCGCGGTGGTGGAAGATACTTCGCCGATGCGCGTGGTGTATGACCCCGGCCATCCGCTGGCGAACGAACAGGGTTATGTGACGATGCCGAATGTCAACCCGGTGGAGGAGATGGTGAACATGATCTCCGCTTCGCGCTCGTACCAGAACAATGTCGAGGTGCTTAACACCTCCAAGACTTTGCTGCAGAGAACCCTCACCATCGGACAATAAGGAGACGCATCATGGTTGCTTCGGTTCAGAACACGGCGAACGCTTTTGCCGTACCCGCAAGTGAACAATCGCAGATCAAAGAGACAGAGGATCGTTTCCTGAAGTTACTGGTTACGCAGATGAAGAATCAGGATCCGCTCAATCCGCTGGATAACGCGCAGGTGACCTCACAGATGGCGCAACTCTCGACGGTGACCGGCATCGACAAGCTGAACAACACAGTGCAGG
>PCWU01000102.1:4841-8305 GCA_002787455.1 Gallionellaceae bacterium CG11_big_fil_rev_8_21_14_0_20_60_62
TTCCATGATCGGCCATCCGGTGCTGGTCACCGGCGATGGTGTCGAGCTGGGCAACGGCCAGGGATTTGCCGCGGTCGAGCTGGCACAGCCGGCGGATCAGCTCACGCTCAGTATCAACGATGCATCGGGTCGCAGCGTACGCACCCTGCAACTCGGCGCGCAGGACAGCGGCATCGTGCAGATGACCTGGGACGGTCTGACCGACAGCGGCACCACCGCGCCGGATGGCCGTTACACCATCAGCGCGGTATCCGAACTGGGCGGGCAGAAAAGCGCGACGGCGACGCTGGAATACGGTTTGGTCAACAGTGTGGCGCAATCGCAAAACGGGGTTACAGTCAATGTCGGCAAACTGGGCGATGTCAGCCTGAATGCCATCAAGCAAATTTTATAAGGAGAACGTCATGGGCTTTCAGCAAGGACTTTCCGGTCTCAACGCCGCCGCCAAGAATCTGGATGTAATCGGCAACAATGTATCCAACGCCAATACCGTCGGCTTCAAGCTGTCGCAGGCGCAGTTTGCCGATGTGTATGCCAATTCGCTCGCCGGTTCCGGTGGCACGCAAGTCGGCATCGGTGTCAGGGTGGCCGAGGTGGCGCAGCAGTTCACCCAGGGCAACATCACCACCACCAACAACGCACTGGACATGGCGGTGAGCGGCAGCGGATTTTTCCGCCTGAACGACAACGGCGCCGTTTCCTATTCGCGCAACGGCCAGTTCCAGCTCGACAAGGACGGCTTCATCGTCAGCAGCCAGGGCTTGCGCCTGACCGGATTCCTGCCCAATGCGCTGGGGCAGATCGTGGCGACCACACCGGCCGATTTGCAAATCTCGACCGCCGACCTGTTGCCCAGGCAGACCACCACGATCAATGCCGGGCTGAACCTGGATGCGCGTTCCGCCATCATTCCGGCCGCGCCCGCCTTTGACCCGAATAATTCCGCCACCTTCACCAATTCTACTTCGATGACGGTATTCGACAGTCTCGGCGCCAGCCATGTCGCCTCGCTGTATTTTTCCAAAACGGCGGCCAATAGCTGGGACACTCATCTGGTCGTGGACGGCAACGTGATCCCGGCGGCCGGCACGCCGCTGACCGCGATGACTTTCAACACCAACGGCACCCTGGCCACGCCGACTGCGCCGGTGACCTCGGCCGCGTTCAATCCAACCCCGCCGCCGATCACGCTGGCGGGTTCCTCGCTGGATGGCGCTGGCACGACCGCGACGGTAAATAGCACCACCGGTCTGTCGGTCGGCGCGACAGTTACCGGCGGCGGTTTTCCTGCCGCCACAACCATCACCGCGATCACCGGCCCGAACACCTTTACCACCTCGGCGGCTGGCACGTCCGGCGCGATTGGTGTGTCGCTGACCGTCACCAATCCGGCGAGCGCCGCGCCGCAGACGCTGGCGTTTAACTTCGCCGGCACGTCGCAATTCGGCGGCATCTTCGGCGTCAACACCCTGAGCCAGGACGGTTTTACCTCGGGCCGTCTGACCGGCTTCAGTACCGGCGCGGATGGCATCATCTCCGGCCGTTATTCCAACGGCCAGACCACCACGCTGGGACAGGTGGTGTTGTCCAACTTCAACAACCCGCAGGGTCTGCAACCGCTGGGTGGCAACAACTGGGCGGAGACTTCGACTTCCGGCACGCCGCTAACCGGCGTGCCAGGTTCGGCCAGCCTGGGCGTATTGCAGACTTCCGCGCTGGAAGATTCCAACGTCGATCTGACTGCCGAGCTGGTGAATATGATTACCGCGCAGCGGGTGTATCAGGCCAATGCACAGACGGTGAAGACGCAGGACCAGGTGCTGCAGACACTGGTGAACCTGCGTTAAAAACTGCAGGTCGGGTTTTTGCCCGACTTGAGAATTAAGGAAACAGCCATGGACAGACTGATCTATACCGCGATGTCGGGCGCGACCCAGGCTCTGCATAAGCAGGCGTCGGTCACGCACAATCTGGCCAACCTCAACACGCCGGGATTCCGCGCCAGCATCGACGCGTTCCGCGCTGTGCCGTTGCGCGGGGAAGGGTTGCCCACCCGCACTTTCGTGGTGGATTCGACACCGGGCACGGATTTCACCCCGGGCGTGATGCAGCAGACCGGACGCGTTTTGGATGTGGCGCTGGACGGCCGCGGCTGGATCGCGGTGCAGGATGCCGGCGGTAACGAGGCTTACACGCGCAACGGCAGTTTTCAGATTCAGCCGAACGGCATTCTGCAGACGCGCAACGGCCTGACCGTGCAGGGCGACGCCGGGCCGCTGACCATTCCGCCCGATAGCGAAATCACCATCGCCAAGGACGGCACGATTTCCACCGTGCAGAGCGATTCGCAAAAAGCCAGCGTGGCGGTGGTCGGTCGCATCAAGCTGACCAATCCGCCGGAAGACCAACTGGTGCGCGGCGAAGACGGATTGTTTCGCATGCGCGACGGCAACCCGGCAGAAGCCGATGCGGCGGTCACCGTGGTCGGCGGCAGTCTGGAAGGCAGCAACGTCAACGCCGTCGATGCGATGGTCAGCATGATTGCGCTGGCGCGCCAGTTCGACACGCAGATGAAGTTGCTGCAAAAAGCCGACGAGAACGCGGGCCACGCAAGCAGCGTGCTCAACCTCAACGCCTGATTTTTTAAAGGAACCCCGCCATGATACGTTCACTCTGGATCGCCAAAACCGGGCTTGAAGCGCAGCAGACGCAGATGGATGTGATCTCCAACAATCTGGCCAACGTCAGCACCACCGGCTTCAAGCGTTCGCGCGCGGTGTTCGAGGATCTGCTGTACCAGAACCTGCGCCAGCCGGGCGCGCAGTCTTCGCAGCAGACGCAAATCCCCTCCGGTTTGCAGATCGGCACCGGGGTGCGCCCGATCGCCACCGAGCGCATCCACACCCAGGGCAATTTGCAGCAGACCGGCAACCAGCTCGATCTGGCGATCCAGGGCAACGGTTTTTTCCAGGTGTTATTGCCCGACGGCAACACCGCCTACAGCCGCGACGGCTCGTTCCAGAGTGACGATCAGGGGCAGCTGGTAACCGCCAACGGCTATGTGGTGCAACCGGCGATTACTCTGCCGGCGAATGCGACCTCGGTCACAGTCGGACTGGACGGGGTAGTGTCGGTCACCCAGGCCGGCGTGACCGCGCCGGTGCAGGTGGGCAGCATCCAGCTGGCGACCTTCATCAATCCGGCCGGGTTGGAAAGCATGGGGCAGAACCTGTATCTGGAAACCGCATCGAGCGGCGCGCCAAATACCAACGTGCCCGGCACCAACGGCACCGGCAGTCTCAGCCAGGGTTATGTCGAAACGTCCAACGTCAATGTGGTGGAAGAGTTGGTGAACATGATCCAGACCCAGCGCGCCTACGAGATCAACTCGAAGTCCATCACCACCTCCGACCAGATGCTGCAAAGACTGACCCAAATTTAGCGAGGCCCGGCAATGATTCGTC
>PCWU01000102.1:8318-14054 GCA_002787455.1 Gallionellaceae bacterium CG11_big_fil_rev_8_21_14_0_20_60_62
GCGCCGCTGACCGCCGCGCCGCCCGCTGTCGTTGCCGTGCCGACCGCCAACGGCGCAATCTTTCAGGCCGGAGTGAACGACCGGCCATTGTTCGAAGACCGGCGCGCGCGCCACGTCGGCGATCTGCTCACCATCGTGATTGCCGAAAGTACTTCGGCCACCGGCAAGTCAGATAGCTCGCTGGACAATAGCGGCAGTGTCAGCCTGCAGTCGCAGCTGGTGGTTCCGGGCGGCTATTCCGGCGGCAGCAGCGTCAATTCGTCCAGCAAGAACGACGCTTCCGGCACCAACACCTTCAACGGCACGCTGACCGCGACAGTGACCGAGGTGTTGCCCAACGGCAATCTGCGCGTGGCGGGAGAGAAGCAGGTGAGCATTCGCCATTCAAACGAATATGTGCGTTTTTCCGGGGTGGTTTTTACGCCGGATATTCGCGGTGACAACACCGTGCTATCGACCCGGGTGGCCGACGTGCACCTCGAATACAAGGGCACGACCAGTCTCGATGCGGCCGACGTGACCAGCATGTTCGCGCGCATCTTTGCCAGCGTGCTGCCGTTCTAGGAGATTGCGATGAAACATCTGTTGAAGTTGATACTGGCGGTTTTGCTCGGATTGTCCACCTTTGGCGCAGCCGCCGAGCGCATCAAGGATCTGGCCAGCGTGCAGGGGGTGCGCGAGAACCAGTTGCTTGGCTATGGTCTGGTGGTGGGGCTGGACGGCAGCGGCGACCAGACCACGCAGACGCCGTTCACCGTGCAGAGCATCGTCACCATGCTGGCGCAGATGGGGGTGACCCTGCCGCCCGGCACCAGTTTGCAGTTAAAGAACGTGGCGGCGGTGACAGTGACAGCTTCCCTGCCCGCATTTGCGCGGCCGGGCCAGACCATCGACGTTACGGTGTCGTCCATCGGCAATGCCAAGAGTTTGCGCGGCGGGACCCTGGTGATGACGCCGTTGAAAGGCGCGGACGGACAGGTGTATGCGTTGGCACAGGGCAATCTGCTGGTGAGCGGGGCGGGCGCGGCGGCGGGCGGCAGCAAGACCGTGGTCAACCACCTGGACGTGGGGCGCATCCCGAACGGAGCGACCGTCGAGCGCGCGGTGCCGACCAATCTGGGGCAGGGTGAATTCATCTATCTGCAACTGAATACGGCCGATTTCACCACCGCCGCGCGCATGGCCGATGCCATCAACCGCGATATTGAGACCGAGATTCCCGCCGCCAGTGCGCTCGATGCGCGCACCGTGCAAGTGACAGCCCCGGGGGGCAATGCGCGGGTGCAATTCCTGTCGCGCATCGAGAATCTGGAGGTCAATGCCGCTGCCGGTAGTGCCAGGGTCATCATTAATGCGCGCACCGGTTCAGTGGTGATGAACCAAAACGTGATGCTGGCCGATTGCGCCGTGGCGCACGGCAACCTGACCGTGGTGATCAGCGCCGAAAATACCGTGAGCCAGCCCAATCCGCTGGCGGGCGGGCAAACGGCGGCGGTGACCAATGCCACGATAGACATCAAGGCCGCACCCGGCAATCTGTTGCACCTGAAGCGCGGCGTCTCGCTGGGCGAGGTGGTCAAGGCGCTGAATTCGATCGGCGCGACGCCGCAGGACATGCTCGCCATCCTGCAGGCAATGCGGGCGGCGGGGGCACTGCGCGCCGAACTCGAGATCATCTAGGGAGCCGACGTGAGCATCGCCCCGACACCGCTTAACACGCTGGCCGCCGATAGCCAAACGCTGGACAAACTGCGCTACCAGGCACGGCAGGCGCCGGAGCAGGCGCTGAAAAAAGTGGCGCAGCAGTTCGAAACGCTGTTCCTCGACATGATGCTGAAGAGCATGCGCGAGGCGACGCCGCAGGACGGCATGATGGATAGCGAGCAGACGAAAATGTTCACCGGCATGCTCGACCAGCAACTGGCGCAGGAAATGTCGCGGCGCGGCATCGGTCTGGCTGACATGATGGTGCGCCAGCTCGGCCCGCAAGCGCCGCCCGCCGCGCCGCCCGGCGCAGCTGTCTCGTCCTACGCCACGGACAAACAGACTTTCGTGGACAAACTGTTGCCGCAGGCCGAACAGGCCAGCCGCCGCACCGGCATCCCGGCAGAGCTGATGCTGGGGCAGGCGGCGCTGGAGAGCGGCTGGGGCAAGCACGAGATCCGCATGGCGGACGGCAGCAACAGCTACAACCTGTTCGGGATCAAGGCCGATAAAAACTGGCAAGGCAAGGTGGCGGCGGTGACGACGACCGAATATCACGACGGTGTCGCCGGCAAGCAGGTGGAACGTTTTCGCGCTTATGGTTCCTACGCCGAAGCATTCGAGGATTATGCCCGCCTGCTCGGCGAACAGCCGCGCTATGCCACCGTGCTGGAACAACGGGAAGCGGCCGGATTTGCCCGCTCGATGCAACAGGCGGGCTACGCCACCGACCCGCAGTATGCGGACAAGCTTGAAAGGGCAATCGGCAGTATCAACACAAAAGCCTAAAGGTTTTGCGCCACGTGCCGATAACCTTTCCGACGGGTTGCAAGGAGAGTTAGATGGGTTCTGGAATCTATGGTATCGGGGTCAGCGCGCTGAAGGTCGCCCAGGCGGGCATCAACGTGACTGCGCACAACATCGCCAACGCCAATACGCCGGGTTATTCGCGCCAGGAGATCGTGCAGGCGGCGCTGTTGCCGCAAAACACCGGCTCCGGTTTCTTCGGGCAGGGCGCGGATGTGACCGCAGTGAAACGCATCTACAGCGAGTTCCTCGGCGCGCAACTGACCGAGGCGCAGACTCGCGCCAGCAATCTCTCCACACAGTTCGATCTGGCCACGCAAATCAGCAATCTTCTGGGCGACAGCAACGGCGGCTTGAGCACTTCGCTGCAGGATTTTTTCAGCGCCGCCAATGCGGTGGCGGATACGCCGGAATCCATCGCCGCACGCCAGGCGTTGCTCGGCAGCAGCCAATCGTTGAGTAATCGCCTGCAGACACTGGACGGGCGCATGAGCGAAATTCGTGATGGCTTAAACGGCCAAATCGGCAACAGCGTGACGCTCATCAACAGCTACGCCAAGCAGGTTGCCGCTTTGAACGACACCATCGTGCGCGCCCAAGCGCAAAGCGGGCAGACTCAAGTACCGAACGATCTGCTCGACCAGCGCGACCAACTGATCAACCAATTGAGCCAGGAGATTCGCGTCACCTCGATCAAGCAACCCGACGGCTCGATGGATGTGTTCATCGGCAACGGCCAGTCGCTGGTGATCGGCAGCCAGACCGCCACCTTGCAGGCGGCGGCTTCGCTCACCGACCAGAGCGCGCTGGAAGTGGTGTACGTCAATAACGGGGGCGTCAGCCGCATTCAGCAAAACGCTTTGCAGGGCGGCAATCTGGGCGGCTTCCTCGCGTTCCGCAGCGAGGTGCTTGATCCGGCGCAAAACGCCCTCGGCCGCATCGCCATCGGCATCGCCGACACCTTCAACCGGCAGCACCAGCAAGGAATAGACCTGAATGGCGCCCTCGGCGGCGCGTTCTTCAATGCCGGCACACCGCAAGTGGGTGCCGCCAGCAGCAATGTCGGCAACGCCACCTTGAGCGCCGCCATCAGCGATAGCGGCGTGCTCACCGGCGCCGACTATGAATTGCGTTTCGACGGCGCCAGTTACACCGTATTCAATGCCGCGACCAACGTCGCCGTGCAGTCGTTCACCGCAGCGCAACTGGCCACCCCGCAGGGGGTCAGCGGCACCGGCATCACGTTGCAACGGACGGCGGGGTCGGTGGCTGATGCGGCGGGCGATGCCTGGCGCATTCGCCCCACCGCGACCGGCGCGCGCGATTTCACCCTGGCCATTGGCGATCCGGCGAGCATTGCGGCGGGTAATCCGCTGCGGGCCAATACGCCGCTCACCAATCTGGGGAATGCGACCATCGCCCAACCCGTTGTCAGCGGCGGCCTGCCGCTGGATGCCAACCTGCAACAGCCGATCACGCTGACTTTTGGTACCCCCCCCAACACCTATACCGCGACCGGCACCGGTGCGCCGGTCGGTCCGCAACCCTATACCACCGGCACCCCAATCACCATCAACGGCTGGACCACACAGATCAGCGGCACTCCGGTCGCGGGCGACACCTTCAGCATCGGCCCCAACAGCAATGCCTCGACCGACGGCGGCAACATGCTCAGGCTGGCGCAATTGCAGACCGCGAACACGCTGGCCAACGGCACCACCAGTTATCAAGGGGCTTATGGCCAGTTGATCGCGCAGGTGGGCAGCCAAACCCGCGAACTGGACGTGACCAGCCAGGCGCAATCCAGCATGCTGGCGCAGATCAGCCGCGCGCAGCAGTCCGAATCCGGCGTCAATCTGGATGAAGAAGCGGCGAACCTGCTCAAATTCCAGCAAGCTTATCAGGCGGCGGCGAAAGCCATGGCGATCGCGCAGACCATGTTCGATTCACTGCTGCAACTCGGAGGCTAATCATCATGCGCATCAGTACTAGTACCCTGTTCAGCGAAGGCGTTGCCAACATGAACCAGTTGCAAACCAGTCTGGCCCGAACCCAGGCGCAGATCTCGACCGGGCGGCGCATTCTCAATCCGGCGGATGATCCCGCCGCCGCCGCGCGCGCGATCGAACTTAATCAGGCGGATGCGGCGAACACCCAGTTTGCCGCCAACCGTACCGCAGCGGTCAACACACTGTCGTTGAGCGAAAGCATCCTCGGCAGCGTGACCTCGCTGTTGCAGGATGCACAGGCACTGACGGTGCAAGCCGGCAACGCGACCCTCAACGCGAGCGATCTGCGCAGCATTGCCGGAGATTTGAGCGGCCGCTTGCAGGAACTGATCGGCCTGGCCAACAGCACCGACGGCGCGGGCAATTTCCTGTTCTCCGGCGCGCAGGGGCGTGTCCAGCCCTTCGTCGAGACTGGCGCCGGCGTGAGCTATCAGGGCGACGATGTGCAGCGCCTAATTCAGGCCGCTCCCTCGCGCCAGATTGCAGCCGCAGATAACGGCGCCGACATCTTCATGCGCATCCGCAACGGCAACGGCACCTTCCAGACTGCACCGGCTGGTGCCAACACCGGCAGCGGCATCATCAGTCAAGGTCGCGTGCTGGATGCCACGCAATATGCCGCCAACCAGTACCAGGTTACGTTCAATGTGGCAGGCAGCGTGACGACCTTTGATGTGGCCGATGTGACCGCCGGCCCGCCCGGCACGGCGGTGCTTGCCGCGCAGCCTTACGTCAGCGGACAGGCGATCAGCTTCAACGGCATCCAGTTCGAAGTGCAGGGCGCACCGGCCGATGCCGATGTCTTTGATATCGCGCCAAGCAGCAACCAGAGCGTGTTCGCCACCCTGACCAATTTGATCGCGACCTTGAATGCACCGCCGGGCATTGGCAATCCGGCGGCGACTGCCGCCTTTCAGCAGGGAGTGCAACAGAGCCTGGGCGAACTCGGGCATGGGCTGGACAAAGTACTGGCAGTGCGCGCGACGACAGGCGCAAGATTGCGCGAACTGGATGCCCTGCAAAGCACTGGCGAAGACCTTGGCCTGCAATACAAACAGACCCTGTCCAAAATCCAGGACACCGATTTCCTGCAGGCGATCAGCACACTCAACCAGCAACAACTCACCCTGCAAGCCGCGCAGCAATCCTTCGCCCGTATCACCCAATTGTCGCTGTTCGATTTCCTGCGTTGAACCTTGGTGTTGGCGTGAACCTC
>PCWU01000132.1 GCA_002787455.1 Gallionellaceae bacterium CG11_big_fil_rev_8_21_14_0_20_60_62
CGCGTCCCAGATGCCGGGGTTGGTCAACATGATTGGCACGTTGTCCAGCACCGGTGATTTGGTGTAAACCACCGTGCCTTTATCGCCGGTGTAGTGCAGGTGTCCACCTTTCAGCGGGCTGGGAGCGGCAGCACCTGCCGGGCCATTGTCGCGCGGAACCGGGATCTGGATACCCACGAACAATTTTTCCTTGTCCGCGCTGGTTCCTTTGGGATTGGTGCCTTTCAGATCTTTGTACACATACAGGTGGCTGAAATAGGCATTGGCGACACTTTCATTCGCACTATATTTGCCGTCACCGTTGATGTCGTAAGGGACATCCCAGTATTTCAGCTTGCCGCCTTCCGAATAGGTGTTGTCCACATGGCCGTAGGCCAGGCGAAAACGTTTTTTGCCGTCCAGCAACACGGTCGGGTCTTTGCTGTCGGCCTCCAGCAACTCGGGATATTTGTTCGCCCCGCGCGCCGTCTTGATGACCTGGCTTTGCACCGAGTTGTACGGCGGAAGCACGCAGCAATAGCTAAAATCAAAGCCGGTGCAATGCATGCCCAATTCGTAATTGATGGTGATGTTGTAATCATTTTTCGGCTTGGTAGCCGATGGCGCCGCTGACGCTGTGCCGATCGCAAAGGCGCACAACAGCGTCCCCGCGAACCAGACTTTTATATTTTTCACGAGAATCTCCCTGTAGTCATTGAATCAACAATTCCAGGCATGGCAGATACTTGTAATCTGAATACGCCCGGTTCGGTTCTTCGCGCGATGTCTATTCGCGATCTGTTGCTACCATTCCATCCCCAATCCCCCTGCAAGCGAATCGGGAAATACGAATTCTTTAGTGCAATCTGGGCAGTTTGTGCGCGATCCCCTTGTGACAATCGATGCAGGTCTTGCCCTCCTTTTGCGCGTCCGCATGTTTGCTCTGCGCAATCCGATCCTGCTCGCCCAAATCCATCGTGGTATAGCTGTGGCAATTGCGGCAGCCGATGGAGTCGGTTTCTTTCATGCGCGCCCATTCCCGTTGCGCCATCTCCATCCGGTGCGCCTCGAATTTTTCGCGGGTATCGATGGTGCCGACCATCTCGCCCCACACATCCTTCGCCGCGATAATCTTGCGATACATCTTGGCGAACCAGTCCTTTTTTGGCACATGGCAGTCGGAACATTCCGCCCGCACCCCGGAGCGATTGGCGTAATGCACGGACTTTTTATATTCCTCGTAGTTATAGCTCATGCTATGGCATGACGTGCAGAACGCCAGGCTATTGGTCGCATCCAAGGCGGTGGAAAATCCACCCACCAGCACCACAAATGCAAGCACTCCTACCACTCCGCCGCAGCTGTAACGCACACAGCGCGAGCAGCCGAGGCGGGCCAGCCAGCTTTTTCCCCCCGGTTCACCCACGGCCGGCAACCTGGTTTCGGGCGCGCATGTTCAGCCCCGGCTCAATCGGCGCTGCCGTAGAAATGCACCAGCGCTTCCATATCCCCGGCGTTGATCTCGTCGAGTTTGCGTTTCATTTTTTTCGGGATCGGGCGTTTACCGGTGACAAATTCATCGAATGACTGGCGCAGATAAGGCATCCACTGCCCAGCCATCATCCCCGCATCATCTTCGGCGCTGGCACCGCCATCGGAGTGGCATTTTTCACAGTACAACTCGTGAATTTCGGCACCTTTTGCAACCAATGCCGGATCTGTTGTTTGCCGCGCCCGGACGAATTTCTTTTTGGAGAAATGCACCGCAATCTGGCGAATTTCGCTGTCGGTAAAACCGTGCGCCACCTCGCACATGTTGGTGGTCTTGCCCTTGTTGGGCCCGTTACGATATTTCGTATCCGGACAGGCACGCTCCTGGTCGCGGTAAGCCTTGAGATTATTGGCGAGAAACTCGACCGAATAGCCGCCGATGATCGGCACATCGGGTTCGGTGCTGGCGCCTGCCTTGCCATGACAATAGGCGCATTTTGCTTCTACCCTTGCGGGATCGGCTGACCACGCCAATCCTGTCGGCGCAAAAACCCACAACATGCAGAGAAAAACCGAAGGAAAACGGAACGACGTGGCGCGCTTATTCAACTTGAATCTCCCTGGAATAGCGGGTGCGCCCCTGATTTTTTAATACGGCAAAAAAGCCGCCGGAGTCGCTACACCTGTGCGGGAGATTAGAGCGCAGGTCGTGCCGACTGTCCACCCCCCTACAAGTAGCATGGGTAATAACCCTAACGGGTCATCCAGCAGATTGCGACATCCCTGCGCAGCGGCTAACCGATGTGGATTCTGCCAAATTTTCGCTTGCCGACCTGCGCCACCGCCACCGCGCCCGCCTTGAGTTGCAGACTCTTGTCGCTTACTTTCTCGCCATCGAGCCTGACCGCGCCGGCATCGATCATGCGCAGCGCTTCCGAGGTGCTGGCCACCAGATTGGCCTGTTTCAATAGATGGGCGATGCCGATACTGCCATCGGCCGACTGTACGGTGATTTCCGGCATGTCATCCGGCAGCACACCTCTCCGGAAACGCGCCTCGAATTCGGCCAGCGCCTCTTCGGCGGCTTTTTGTGAATGGAAGCGGGCGACGATCTCTTGTGCCAGCAGCACCTTGATATCGCGCGGGTTGCGCCCCCGTTCCATCTCTTCGCGAAAGTTGGCAACCTGCGCCAGACTGCGGAAGGAGAGCAGGTCGAAGTAACGCCACATCAGATCGTCAGAAACCGACATCAGCTTGCCGAACATATCCTGCGGGGTGTCGGTCACGCCGATGTAGTTGCCCAGCGACTTGGACATCTTGTTGATACCGTCGAGCCCTTCCAGCAACGGCATGGTTAGCACACACTGCGCCGGCTGACCAAAGTGGCGTTGCAACTCGCGCCCCATCAGCAGGTTGAATTTCTGGTCGGTACCGCCCAGCTCGATGTCGGCCTTGAGCGCGACCGAGTCGTAACCCTGCACCAGCGGATAGATGAATTCGTGGATGGCAATGGGTTGGCTGGCCTTGTAGCGCTTGCCGAAATCGTCGCGCTCCAACATCTGCGCCACGGTGTGGGTCGCCGCCAGCTTGATCATATCCACCGCGCTGAATTTGTCCATCCAGGCGGAGTTGAACACGACTTCGGTCTTATCCGGGTCGAGCACCTTGAATACCTGCTCCCGGTAGCTCTCGGCATTGGCGAGCACCTGCTCACGCGTCAACGGCGGGCGGGTGGAATTCTTGCCGGTCGGGTCGCCGATCATGCCGGTGAAGTCGCCGATCAGGAACAGGGCGTGATGGCCCAGGTCCTGCAACTGGCGCATCTTGTTCAGGAGGACGGTATGGCCGAGATGCAGGTCGGGCGCGGTAGGGTCGAAGCCCGCCTTGACGCGCAAGGGTCGCCCCAGTTCCAGCTTTTTGACCAGTTCGGATTCAATCAGCAGCTCATCGCTGCCGCGCTTGATTTGGTTGAGAATTTCCTGTTGATTCATATCGAAAGACCGCTTGTCGGTTGCACGCCCGCCACCCGAACGGATTTTGAGGAGGGTTTGGTTTCTGTTAAAGTGCCGTCCCGATTCAGTAAGTCCTTGTGTTTGCCGATAAAGATGCATGAAAAAGATGCATGGACTTGCACAAGCACTACCCGCCTCAGGAGGCGTGAATGTTACCGCAAAACTCTTTATTACACGCGCACAAGATGAAGCTGCGCTGGCTGGTCGCCCTGTCCACCCTGCCTTTGCTCGGGGTGGTAACGGCGTTTGGCATCATGCCACAACCGGATGCGATGCCGGCACTTGGGCGCACCCTCAGCGCCGCCATTGCCCTGCCGGAAGTCGCCGGCGCGGGAAGTGAAGCGGCTTATTGGCATACCGACCGTATGCAGCGCGGCGACACGCTGAACGAATTACTCCACCGACTTGAGGTGAGCGACGAGGCGGCTGCGGATTTTTTGCGTCGCGCCACCGATACCGCTTCCTTGCGCCAATTGCGTCCTGGCAAAGTCTTGCAGGCCCAGACATCGGCGGATGGAAGTTTGTTATCCCTGTCATATCTGGATAATGACGGCAACCAGGTTGCCATCACCCGGCAAGACAGTCGCTTCCGGGTCGAAATCCGGCCCGCGCCAACCGAACGCCGGATCGTCGTCCAGACCGCCGAGATCAGCAGCAGCCTTTACGCGGCGACGGACGAAGCAAACCTGCCCGACAGCGTGGCCACTCAACTGGTTGAGATTTTCGGCGGCGAGATCGACTTTCACCGCGACCTGCGGCGCGGGGATAAATTCAGCCTGCTTTATGAACAGGCTTATGTGAACGGCGAACCGACGCGCAATGCGCGCATCCTCGCGGCCGAGTTCATCAACCGCGGCCGCATCCTGCAGGCCTTTTACTTCCAGACCGGCAATCACGGCGGGGACTATTTTTCGCCGGACGGCAAAAGCATGCGCAAGGCATTCCTGCGCTCCCCCATCGAGTTTTCACGGGTTAGCTCGGGATTCAGCCGGGCGCGCTTTCATCCGGTATTGAACCGCTGGCGCGCGCACAAGGGGGTGGACTATGCCGCGCCAACCGGCACCAAGGTGCGCGCGACGGCCGACGGTGTGGTGCGATTTGCCGGCAAACAGGGCGGTTACGGCAACGCCGTGATGCTCGACCACCAGGGCCAATTCCAGACGGTATATGGCCACTTGTCGCGTTTCGGCGATGTGCGGCGCGGGCAGCGCGTGAGCCAGGGTGAAGTAATCGGTTACGTCGGGCAAACCGGGCTCGCCAGCGGTCCGCATCTGCATTACGAGTTCAAGGTCAGCGGGGTGCAGCGTGACCCGTTAAAGACCGCACTGCCCGACGGCAAACCGGTCAGCGCGGAGCAGCAGCCCGCCTTCATGCGAAGCGCCGAAACGCTGCAAGCCCGCTTGTCACTGCTGCGCAATACGCGCATCGCCCTGCTCGATTAAGTGCGCGAAGAATCGGCGCTTTATATCGGCATCATGTCCGGCACCAGCCTGGACGGCATTGATGTCGCGCTCGTCGATCTGGCCGCCACCCCGACCCTGCTTGCCAGCCATTTCCAGTCTTACTCGCCCACCCGGGTGGCAACCCTGCTCGATCTGCACGTCGCGGGACGGGGTGAGCTGCATAGCGCACAACTCACCGCCAATCAATTGGCAGAAGACTACGCCAACGCCACCCATGCACTCCTGAAAAAAGCCGCGATCGACCCGCGAGATATCCGCGCCATCGGCTGCCACGGCCAGACCGTGCGCCACCGCCCGGAAAAGGGCTACAGCCTGCAACTGAACAATGGTGCCCTGCTGGCGGAATTGAGCGGAATCACGGTGGTGAGCGACTTTCGATCGCGCGACATCGCGGCAGGCGGCCAGGGCGCGCCGCTGGTGCCGGCCTTTCACGACAAAATCTTGCGCCACCCGACCATTCACCGCGCCATTCTGAACATTGGCGGCATTGCCAACCTGACCAACCTCGACCCGAAACGAACCACGACCGGCTTCGATACCGGCCCCGGCAATCTGCTGATGGATGCATGGATCGCCAAACATCAAGGCGCAGCCTATGACGCGCACGGCGCCTGGGCGGCCAGCGGCAGGGTCATCCCCGTGCTGTTGTTAGCCCTGCTGGCCGACCCGTACTTTGCCGCCAAGCCTCCCAAGAGCACGGGGCGCGACCATTTCAATCTCGCTTGGCTGGGGAAACATCTGCACGCAACGGAATCGCCCGCAGAGGTGCAAGCCACCTTGCTTGCCCTCAGCGCCGACAGCATGGCTGAAGCGGTGCGCCGGGATTGCGCCGGAACCGAGGAGATTTATGTTTGTGGCGGCGGCGCCCACAATGACGCACTGCTCGCGCGTTTGCGCACCGCATTGCCGCAGTGCCGCATTGACAGTACCGATAGGCTGGGCATCGGCGCCGACTGGATGGAGGCGGCCGCCTTTGCCTGGCTAGCCCGGCAAACCCTGCACCGGCTCCCCGGGAACTTGCCCGCCGTCACCGGTGCGCGCCATCCCTGCATTCTGGGCGCGATCTATCCGGCGTAAAAAAACCGGGGCGCGCGCCCCGGTTTTTTTACGGCGAAACTGCGCCTATGCGGAAAACGAGGAGCCGCAACCGCAGGTGGTCGTCGCGTTCGGGTTCTTGATGACGAATTGCGAGCCTTCCAGCCCTTCCGAATAATCAATCTCGGCGCCGACCAGATACTGAAAACTCATCGGGTCAATCAGCAGTTGCACGCCGTTCTTGCTCATCACGGTATCGTCCTCGTTGACGACCTCGTCAAACGTGAAACCGTATTGGAAACCGGAGCAGCCGCCGCCGCTGACGAACACGCGCAACTTCAGGTCGGCGTTACCCTCCTCCTCGATCAGTTGCTTCACTTTGTTTGCCGCGCTATCGGTGAACAACAGCGGGTCTTGCATTTCGGTCACTGCATTCATGGCATTTCTCCTTGGTGTTATTTGGATTCGGCGCCGCTCACCTTGAGCGACACCACCTTTTCCGTTGCTTCACTGATATGCGCCAATTTGCCC